>CACZIP010000082.1 GCA_902781245.1 uncultured Coriobacteriaceae bacterium
ATGTGATGCCAGCATCGAGGGCCGACCACACGGTCTCGCCGACCGAGCCGTTGGCGATGACGAGTTTCTCAACCGAAGTCGTCGCATCACCCCACACGCGCGGCGCACGGCCGAACACCGACGTGCAACGCGCAGCAAGATGGGACAGCTTGAAAGGCTTGTCGCTCGCACGAACCGAGCACACCTGCCCGAGACCTTTCTCGGGGCTTGTGGGGAACGGCTCGAGCACGCGCTCGAACTCGAGGTTCAGCATGCTCGCGAGCAGGCGTGTTGCCTCGGCGCTCACATCGAGTGCCGTATGGAAATTCATGAGTGCGATGCCGTTCGTGATAGCCGTGAAGACGTTCACACCCGGCGTCGTTGCAAGCTTATGGGACGGCATGAACCGCGGCGGCGGATCGAGATAAACGGGATGGTGCGTGAGAAGCACGTTCGCGCCCATTTTGGCAGCTGCTTCAATCGAATCGCCCGTCGGATCGAGCGCCACTGCAACACCGGCCACCGTTTGCGCAGGATCGCCGACCAAAAGGCCGGTGTTGTCCCAGTCGAACGCATCTTCCTTCGGCCACCGCGCGAGCAGGGCAAGCTCGAGCTCGCCGATTGATAGCGGTTTCGCTTGTTTCGAGATGCCCCCGACATCAACTTTCGCCAGGCTGGATGCACCGTCTTCGATCTTGATCATACGCTTCGCCCTTCCATCACTCCATGCGTGGAAAAAGGACGGTCCCAGTTCCGCGCAATCGGCTTATCGGATGCATGCTTCGAGCGCTTGCACAAAGCTTCGCACGTCTTCTTCAGTTGTATACCTTCCAAATGAGATTCGCAAGGCACCATACGCCACATCACCTGGTATGCCCATCGCACGCAAGACGTGACTTGGCTCAAGCGAATGGGACGAGCACGCCGAACCACCCGAAACGCCAAAGCCCTTCTGGTCGAGACGCAACACGAGCGTCTCGCTCTCATAGCCGTCGACGAGCACATGAACGATGTTCGGTAAGAAATCATCGCTTCCTGCAGGCACGTTAACCGTGCATTTGACCTTGTCAATCTTCGCCAGCTCAGCATAGAGGAAGTCGCGCATGTGCATCTGACGTTCGCATTCGGGCACGCGGTTCTCAAGTGCGGCATGACATGCCGCAGCGAAACCCGCAACACCGCAGACGTTCTGGGTGCTCGAGCGCAACCCGCCCTCTTGGCCGCCGCCGACAAGCAGTGCCTCGATGGGCGTGCGCGCCTTGAGATACAAGGCGCCTACCCCTTTCGGGCCACCAATCTTGTGCGCCGCGAACGACGCTGCGTCGACACCAAGCGCGCCGAAATCGAGTGGCACCTTCGCAAGCGCCTGCACGGCATCCGTGTGGAAGAGAGCTCCTGAACCGTGTGCCAGCTTTGCCAGTTCGGCAATCGGCTGCACGGCGCCCACCTCGCTGTTCGCCATTTGCACCGAGACCAGCACGGTCGAATCGGTCAGCTGAGCTTCGAGCAATTCTGGTGATATGAAGCCTTGACGATCGGGTTTGAGGAACACGACGTCGAAGCCTTCCTTGGCAAGCTTTCGAGCAGGTGCAATAACTGCATCGTGCTCGATTTCTGTTGTGATGACACGCGGGACGAAATCGCTTGCGCCATGGCGGGAGCGCCGTTTCTGCGCACATGCACGAGCGATCCCCAAAACAGCCATGTTGTCAGCTTCGGTGGCACCCGACGTGAAGATGATTTCGCTCGGACGTGATGCGCCCAAATCGCGCGATATCTGGCGTCGCGCAAGCTCCATCGCCTCGAAGGCCGCTCGTCCGGGAGCGTGCAACGAGTTGGCGTTCAGACCCAATGCAACATTTGCGAGCCCCGGCGCAAGGTACGGCTCCATGGCCGCAGCTGCCTCTTCACCAAGTGGCGCCGTGGCCGCCCAGTCGAGGTACACATAATTGTCAGGAACCTGTATGGTCATGCCTCGCTCCATTCCATTCGCGCACGGGGCACGAGATAACAAGGACGCAAGCTATCGTCTCGCGCGTCCCTTTCATTCATCAATCGAGAACAGCAAGTCGGGCATCGTTTCCAAGTTGCGCGATCTGCGCGATGGCAGCTTTCGGGTCGTCGGCAGCGTACACGGCGTTGCCGCACACGATGACATCAGCACCTGCAGCGCAGACGCGTTCGACCGTCTTCACGCCGATGCCGCCATCGACCTCGATGAGCAGGTCGTGGCCGGCTTCGCGCGCCATCGCGACGACTTGCGCGACCTTGTCTTCGCTTCCCTCGATGTAGCCCTGACCCGAAAAGCCCGGCTCAACCGACATGACGAGCACCATATCGAGCTTGCCGATGACACTTGCAATGACATCGACCGGGGTGTTGGGCTTGAGCGCCACACAAGCCTGCGCGCCTGCATCGTGAATCATGTCGATTGCACGGTCGAGCCACTGCCCTTCGAGCGTCTCGGCATGCACGGTCACCATATCGGCACCAGCGTCAAGGAACCACGGCAGCTGCTCGAGCGGATTCGAAATCATGAGATGGACGTCGAGCGGGATATTGGCAATCTTCTTGAGTTGCTTGACATGCGGCACACCGATCGTGAGGTTCGGCACGAAATGCCCATCCATGACGTCGACATGCACGTAACCTGCCCCGCCCTCTTCGATCATCTCGATATCGGCTTGCAAGTTCATGAAATCCGCTGACAAAATCGACGGTGCGATTTTCACTGGCTGAAACATGGTCTTCCCCGTTCCTTCCACCTAAATAACTCTCAAAAGGGGACTCGCCCCATTGCCCCTAAGCCTTGCCAATCAACCAAAAAGGACTGTCCCATTTTGGTTACGGCCTTTCCGTCATTCTAACGCACAAGACGTATAATGGGCGCAAGCGGGAAGAAGGCTTGTCATGACCCAGTCGAAATCAACGTATTTCACGTACTCCACGGTTCACGGCCCCATCACGATTTGCGCCAACGGGCGCGGAATCACGCACGTGACGTTCGACGCTCAGCCGCTCGAAGGCACGAAGCAAGCCAGCGAACTCACGAACCGTGCCGCAACGCAAATCCAAGAATATCTTGCAGGCAAACGGACGTGGTTCGACATTCCGCTCGACCCTGCTGGCAGCGCGTTCCAGAAAGAAGTTTGGTCCGAGGTGAGCTATCTGCCCTACGGCACGTCATGCACGGCGGCCGACGTGGCCAACTCGCTCGGCAAAGCGGGTGCGCATCGCTCGGTCGGGACAGCAATCAGACGAAACCCCATCCCCATCCTCATTCCGACGCATCGGGTCAATCTTCCCAACGCCACAGGCAAGATTGCGAAAATCTTCCGCGCCTTGCGCGCCATGGAGCAGAAAAACAGCTAGTTGTCGGCTTTCGCCTGCAAGCACGACGTGCGCGAGCCGTCATGCGCTACACTTTCCTAAGAAAACGAGGAAGGACCACTGCATGAAAGTTGTACTCGCGGAGAATGCAGGCGCTTGCTATGGCGTGCAACGGGCGCTCGATTTGGCAATCGAGGCTTCGAAGAGCCACTCGAAGGCTTACACACTCGGTCCGCTCATCCACAATCCAGGAGTGGTAGCTGACCTCGAATCGCTCGGCGTGCATGTCGCCGAATCGGCCGACGAGGTCAACGAGGGCACGATCATCATCCGCAGCCACGGCGTCACTCCTGAGGTGTACGCAGCAGTCGAGGCGCGCGGGCTTCCCATCGTCGACGCCACATGCCCACACGTTGCACGCGCCCAGAAAGCGGCAGCAGAGCTCGCCGCGAAGGGATGCCGCGTCATCGTCGTGGGCGAAGAGGGACATCCCGAAGTCGAAGGCCTCAAGGCTTGGGCGCTCCGTGAGGGAGCGAAAGTCGATATCGTGGCCTCCCCCGATGCTGTGCCGACCGATCTGCACGCGCCAATCGGCGTAGTGGTGCAGACGACGCAGAAGCGCGAGAACCTCGATGCAGTCGTAGACGCCATACAAAGCCAAGGCATCACGCCCATCGTGAAACGCACCATTTGCTTGGCAACACGCCATCGACAGGAATCCGCCGCCGAACTTGCATCCCAAGTGGATGCGATCGTCGTCATCGGCGGTCGCAACTCGTCGAACACGACGAGGCTCTTCGAGATTTGCTCTGCCATCTGCCCGCGCACGCACCACATCGAATCTGTCGACGAAATCGACCCGACATGGTTCGAAGGTTGCACGACTATCGGCGTTACGGCAGGCGCATCAACCCCTGAAACTCAAATCAAAGCCGTCATCGATTTCCTGAAAAAGCTGTGAGCCAGTATCCTCCGAAAGATTTCGACCGCGACCTCACCTGCCGCGCGCTCGTCGTGGATGTGATTCCGGAATCACCCGCAGATGATGCGGGTTTCACGCTGGGTTGCTACGTGACGGCTGTCGACGGCACACCCATCCGCGACATAATCGACTGGCGATGGCTCACGTCAGACGATGTCATCACCGTCTCTTACATCGACACCGATGGCGACGTGGGAGAAGTTGAGCTCGAGCGCGAATGGGGCGAAGATTGGGGCTTCGAGTTCGAGGGTTTGGTCTTCGACAGCGTCAAGCAATGCCGCAATGCGTGCACGTTCTGCTTCATGCACCAGCTGCCGAAGGGCATGCGCCCGTCGCTGTCGTTGCGCGACGACGACTTCCGCTTGAGCTTCCTCGTGGGGACCTTCGTGACGCTGACCAACATCACACCCGACGACGAAGCGCGCATCATCGAGCAACACATCTCACCGCTGCGCGTATCGCTGCAGGTGATTAACGAGGACGTGCGCCGAAGGATGATCGGCAAGCACGCAGCACACGGCATCGAAGTGCTCGATCGCCTGCTCGCAGCAGGAATCGAGTTCCACGCGCAGATCGTGCTCGTTCCCGATGCAAACGACGGTGAAGTGTTGAAGGAGACGCTCGATTGGGCCTACGAACGGCCCGGCATCTTGAACGTCGGCATCGTGCCGTTGGGATACACCTGCCACCAATCGCGTTTCGGGCATAGCTTCAACGAGCCCGAAGCAGCACGCGCCGTACTCGAGCTGATCGAGCCACTGCAACAGCGTGCGCTTGCCGAGCGCAACACCCCCTGGGTATTCGCCGCTGACGAGTTCTACAGCAACGCTTGGGGAACCGAACTGATCGACCATGTGCCGGCGACCGAGCATTACGGCGACTTCTCGTTGTTCGAAGACGGCATCGGCATCATCCGCTCGACCGTTGACGATTGGGAGGAAGCAGAGGAATCAGGTGCAATGGGCCGATGCGCCGCAGCCCTTCGCGAGCGTGGCATTGCCGCGCACATGATAGCCGGTTATGCGCAGGCGGAGTTCCTCACGCCCCTCGTCGAACGCTCGGGTATCGCAGATGTCTTCCAGCCGCTTTACGTGCACAACGATTTCTTCGGCGGCAACGTCGACGTCACCGGCCTCCTTGTCGGTCGTGACATGACCAACGCCATCAAGCAGAACGCAGATACAACGGCCACTAGCTCGGACAAGCTGTATCTGATTCCCCGCGTTGTCTTCAATGACGACGGCATCACGCTCGACGACATGACTCTTGAGGATATGGAGAAGGCTGCAGGTCAAACGCTGCACATGGTATCCTGTTCACCAGCTGAATACTTCGAAGAGATAGCGACGTTGTTGAATTGAAGCGCTCTGAAGGTCCGCTGGAAGGGGCGCAGCCGCTTGTGAGGCTTGGGAACGAGAATAGCCAATGGGTTTTGGTTTGAGGAAGGAAGCGAAGCCGCTTGTGAGGCACAAACTAACCATTTCTTAGGTTAGCCGAATTGCTGTAGGCGAGCTTCCTTCCTCAAACCAAAACCTATTGGCCAGCAACAAACACGATAAGGAACAACTATGGCACTGCCACTTGTAGCCGTCGTCGGACGTCCGAACGTCGGCAAATCAACATTCGTTAACCGCATCATCGGCGCCGAAGACGCCATCGTGCATGAAATGCGCGGCGTCACGCGCGACCGCTCGTACCACACGGCCGACTGGAACGGCGTGGACTTCACGCTCGTCGACACGGGCGGCATTGAGATGGGCAGCGACGACGACTTCCAGGCGTCGATCCGCAACCAGGCCTTCACCGCCACGCACGAAGCCGACGTCATCATCTTCCTCGTCGACTCGCGCACGGGCATCAACGCCGACGACGAGGAAGTCGCTCGCATCTTGCGCAAGAGCAACAAACCCGTCTTGCTCGCCGTCAACAAGCTCGACACGCCGAACCGCTACGACGAGATGTACGAGTTCTACCAGCTCGGTCTCGGCGACCCCTGGCCCATTTCCTCGCTGCACGGCCATGGCACAGGCGACTTGCTCGACGAGGTCGTCAAACATCTGCGCGAAACCGGCGCACTCGACCGTGCGACTGACGCAGAGGAAAGCGGCATCAACGTGGCCATCATCGGCCGCCCGAATGCAGGTAAGTCGTCGTTGACCAACCAGATGACTGCAGACGAGCGCTCGATTGTATCTGATGTCGCCGGCACGACGCGCGATGCCATCGACACGCCCGTCGACCACGAGGGCAAACGCTACACGATCATCGACACGGCAGGTTTGCGCCGCAAAAGCCAGATCGATGAGGACGTCGAGTACTACGGTTTCGTGCGCGCCATGCGCGCCATCGACCGCGCCGATGTCGCCATCCTGGTCATCGACGGCACGCTGGGTCTTACCGACCAAGATCAACGCGTCGCCAAGTTCGCACAGGAGCGCGGCTGCGCCATGGTCATCGTGCTCAACAAGTGGGATATCGTCGACGGACCCGAGCGCAAAGCCGAAATCCGCGAGCGTATCGAAGACCGTCTGACCTACGTCGGCTACGCACCCGTTATCGCCATCTCGGCGCTCACGGGCAAGAACGTGCATCGCATCTGGGGCGCCATCGACAAGGCCTACGAGAACTATTCGAAGACCATTCCGACCAACCAGTTGAACACCTGGTTGGCAGAAATCCGCGAAGAAGGCCATACAGTCTCGCAAGGCAAAGCCGTGCTGCGCATGAAGTACGTCACGCAGACCGGCAACTGCCCGCCCGTGTTCACATTCTTCGCGAACAGGCCCGACCTGCTCACCGACAACTACGAGCGCTTCCTCGAGAACCGCATGCGCAAGCACTTCGATCTCGAGGGCACGCCCATTCGCTTCAAGTTCAAGAAGAAGGATTAGGGGTGTAAGTTGTGATTGCTTTTATCGCAACGTTTATCGTCGCTTTCCTGCTCGGCTCAGTGCCGTGGGGCCTTGTCATCTCGAAGATCTTCTACGGCAAGGACCTGCGCAATGAGGGCTCGGGCAACATCGGCACGACGAACGCCATCCGCTCAATGGGCAAGGTCGGCGGCTATGCCGTGTTCGTGCTCGATTTCGGCAAAGGCCTGCTCTCAGGTTTCTGCTCGCTGTGGATTGCCGGGCTCTTCGGACTCGATGCAACTCAAACACAAATTGCAACGGCTATCGCTTTCTGGGGCTGCACGTGGGGCCACATCTTCACGCCCTGGCTCAAGTTCAAGGGCGGCAAAGGCATTGCGGTTGCCATCGGCTGCTTGTTCGTGACATTCGGCGTCATCCCATCGGTGATCGAGCTGACAATCTTCGGCGTGCTCGTCGTGCTGACGAAATACGTCTCCGTGGGATCGATGGCCTCGGCGCTGGCGTGCCCATTCCTCGCGCTGTGGGTGTTCTGGGGTAACTGGCCAGCCGTGCTGTTCTGCACCATCGGCGGCCTGACGGTGTTCTGGGCGCATCGCGGAAACCTGAAACGTCTGCTCGCCGGCGAGGAACGCCGCGTGGGCGATGGCAAGAAGAAGTAATTCGTTCCGATTGCGGTGCTGTTAAACCGCGAAGCGGAGGACAACGTGAACGTAGCGGTTATCGGAGCAGGTTCGTGGGGTACGGCGCTGGCGCAGGTCGCAGCATGCAACGAACATGCTGTGCGCTTGTGGGCGCGGCGTGATGACGTGGCC
>CACZIP010000083.1 GCA_902781245.1 uncultured Coriobacteriaceae bacterium
ACCGTGTACCACATGATGTACACGAACGTATCCATAGCGGGTTAACATCACCCACAAGACGGACACATTCATGTCAGAAGCGGGTTAACATCACCCACAGCATGTACACATTCGTATCCATTCAGGGTTAACACCTCCCAATTTTGGTGCAGAAACATGATTTGGCAGTCCCGCTTTGGGAGCACATTTCCCAAAGCATGCCGCTTGCCGTCGAAATGCAATTACCAGCAACTAACTCGTACAACTTGGTATGAAGAGGAGTAGTATGGAACACAGCATGTTAAGCGTCGAGCAAGGAGTTCGAAACCATGGCAATCAATCTTGAACAGTACGGTATCCACGCATCGGAAATCGTCTACAACCCTTCGTACGAAATGCTGTTCGAAGAAGAGATGAAACCGGAGCTTACCGGCTATGACAAGGGTCAGCTCACCGAGCTGGACGCCGTAAACGTAATGACCGGCATCTTCACGGGCCGCTCCCCCAAGGACAAGTACATCGTCATGGACGAGAACTCCAAGGACACCGTCTGGTGGACAACCGAGGGCTACCCCAACGACAACCATGTCATGAGCGAGGAAACCTGGGCCGCCATGAAGGACATCGCCGTCAAGCAGCTCGACGGCAAGCGCCTGTTCGTCATGGACTGCTTCTGCGGCGCCAACGCCGACACCCGCATGGCCGTGCGCTTCATCCTCGAGGTCGCCTGGCAGGCCCACTTCATCAAGAACATGTTCATCGTCCCGACCGATGAGGAACTCGAGAACTTCGAGCCCGACTTCGTGTGCTACAACGCCTCGAAGGCCAAGGTCGAGAACTACAAGGACTTCGGCCTGAACTCCGAGACCGTCGCAGCCTTCAACGTTTCGAGCAGGGAGCAGGTCATCATCAACACCTGGTACGGTGGCGAGATGAAGAAGGGCCTGTTCTCGATGATGAACTACTACCTGCCGCTCAAGGGCATCGCCGCCATGCACTGCTCGGCGAACACCGACATGAACGGCGAGCACACCGCCATCTTCTTCGGCCTGTCCGGCACCGGCAAGACCACGCTGTCGACCGACCCCAAGCGCCTGCTCATCGGCGATGACGAGCACGGCTGGGACGACAACGGCGTCTTCAACTTCGAGGGCGGCTGCTACGCGAAGGTCATCAACCTCGACCCCGAGTCCGAGCCCGACATCTACAACGCCATCAAGCGCAACGCCCTGCTCGAGAACGTCACCTGCGATGAGAACGGCAAGCTCGACTTCGCCGACAAGAGCGTGACCGAGAACACCCGCGTCAGCTACCCGATCGACCACATCGAGAAGATCGTCAAGAACGTGCGCCCGATTTCGGCCGGCCCGGCTGCCGACAACGTCATCTTCCTGTCGGCCGACGCGTTCGGCGTCCTGCCGCCGGTCTCGATCCTGACCCCCGAGCAGACGAAATACTACTTCCTCTCCGGCTTCACGGCGAAGCTCGCCGGCACCGAGCGCGGCATCACCGAGCCCACCCCGACGTTCTCGGCCTGCTTCGGCCAGGCGTTCCTCGAGCTGCACCCGACGAAGTACGCTGAGGAGCTCGTCAAGCGCATGGAGAAGTCCGGCGCCAAGGCCTACCTGGTCAACACCGGCTGGAACGGCACCGGCAAGCGCATCTCCATCAAGGATACGCGCGGCATCATCGACGCCATCCTCGACGGCAGCGTGCTGAAGGCCCCGACCAAGATGATCCCGATCTTCAACTTCGAGGTTCCCACCGAGCTGCCCGGCGTCGACCCGGCCATCCTCGACCCGCGCGACACCTACGCCGACGCCGCCGAATGGAATGCCAAGGCTGAAGACCTAGCCGGCCGCTTCATCAAGAACTTCGTGAAGTACGAGACCAACGAAGCCGGCAAGGCTCTCGTGGCTGCTGGCCCGCAGCTGTAGCAAGACATTCGTCGCTGCTGTAGCAAAGCATTCGTCGCTGCCGTAGCAAAGCGCTCGCGACAGCAGCTGCTGCACACCGGCAAACGATACCGAATGATGAGGACGGCCCCGTTTGGGGCCGTCCTTGTAAACGAGAAAGGAAGCGATAGGCGATGGATGTTTTCGGCACCATGCAGGACGCGTTCGGGCAGGGCGTTTCGGTAGTCAAGGGCGCTGTCTCCGGCGTCGCCGTCGAGAATCACGCGTTTATGCGCGGCTTCATACGACTCTGCAGCGACGGCTGGCAAGAGGGCTGGCACGAGCGCAACGGTGGCAACCTCAGCTACCGCATGACGCATGCGGAAGTCGATTCCTGCAAATCGTTCTTCTACGACGTGCCCAGCAGCTGGGTGAAGATGAGCGTCCAGGCGAAGAACCTCGCTGGCGCCTTTTTCGCAGTGACAGGTGCCGGACGTTACATGCGCAATGTGCAACTCGATCCTGCCTTCAACGTCGGCATCGTCGAGATCAACGCTTCCGGTGATTCATGGCGCCTCGTTTGGGGCCTCAAGGACGGCGGCATGCCGACAAGCGAGTTCGCCAGCCATTTCCTGATTCATAGCGTGCTTCTCGCTTCGGCGAATCCCACACACCGCATCCTCTACCATGCGCATCCCGACAACATCATCGCCTTGAGTAAGATCATGCCGCTCGATGCCCGCGCCATAACGCGCGCCCTGTGGAAAGCCCACACCGAATGCATCATGGTGTTCCCCAAGGGGGTCGGCGTCGTGCCGTGCATGGTCCCGGGAAGCATGGAGCTCGCACGTGCGACAAGCGAGCTGATGAAGACCTACGACGCGGTCGTCTGGGCGCAACACGGCCTGTTCGCGAGCGGCCCCGATTTCGATTCCACGTTCGGGTTGATGCAAACCGTCGAAAAGGCCGCGAAGATCCACGGCCTGGCGATTGCAATGAACGGAGGGTCCGCCAATTTCGCCAACACGATTACCGACGACGATCTGCGTGCCATCGCCCGTTCGCTCAACCTGAAAGTCAACGAGGCGTTCCTGGATTAACTAAGGCTCTTGCGTCAGGAGGACGGTTCTTTTGAAGCCAGACACTTACCGGGTGAGCTGTCTGGTCACCAGACAGCTCACCCGGTAAGTGTCTGGCTTCCCGATAAACGTCTGGCTTCCGTGGTGCCGCCTGGCACACACTTCCCAGGGAGCTCTGTGCCATCTAAAGCAGTTCGGCGAACTCGTAGATAAGGCGCTCGCTCTTTTCCCAGCCGAGACAGGCATCGGTGATGGACTTCCCGTACACCCCGCCGTCGACCGGCTGGTTGCCGTCCTCGATGTAGCTCTCGACCATGAAGCCCTTCACGAGGCGCTTCAAGTCCGAATCGTTGCGGCACGAGTGCAGCACTTCCTTCAAGATGCGCGGCTGCTCGAAGGGGTTCTTCCCGCTGTTCGAATGGTTGCAGTCGACGATGACCGCCGGATTCTGCGGGTTCCATTTCGCGAAAAGGCTCGCGAGGTATTGCAGCGTCTCGTAGTGGTAGTTCGGGTGCGTCACGCCCTGGCGGTTCACGTAGCCACGCAGGATGGCGTGCGCATGCGGATTGCCGGCAGAGCGGCCTTCCCACCCACGGTAGATGAAATCATGCTGACGCTGGGCGGCGGCGATGGCATTCATCATGACGGTCAGATCGCCACTCGTCGGATTCTTCATGCCCACCGGGCACCCGACGGCGCTGGCCGTCAAGCGATGCTGCTGGTTCTCGACGCTGCGCGCGCCTACGGCCACGTATCCCAGCAGGTCGTCCACGTATTTGTAATGCTCGGGGTACAGCAACTCATCGGCGCAGACGAAGCCCGTTTCCTCGACAACGCGCATGTGCATCTCGCGCATGACGATGATGCCCTTGAACAAGTCAGGTTGGGCGTTGGGGTCGGGCTGGTGGACAAGGCCTTTGTAGCCATCGCTGGTGGTGCGCGCCTTGTGCGTGTAGACGCGCGGCACAATCAGCAGCTTGTCAGCCACCTGCTCCTGCACGCGAGCCAAACGCGAGACGTAATCGAGGACGCTGTCCTCGTTGTCCGCCGAGCACGGGCCGATGATGAGCGCCATCTTGTCGCTTTCGCCCTCGAAGATGGCTTCCAGCGCCGAGGTGCGCTTCTCGACCACATCGGACAGCTCATCCGACAGCGGATACATTTCCTTCGTTTCCATCGGAATGGGAAGCTTCCGCTTGAAATCCATGTTCATCATGTTCATGCCGACAAGCCTCCCGTTACGTCCTTGCGTTCTTGCTCGCTCGCGCCTGCCCTCGCATCGTCATCTTCGCATCCGCCAGCGCTCGCCTTTGCATCCTCGCCCATCAAATAGCGCTGCCAGCTTTTGCTCACGTCCATCGTGTGTTGGAGAAACTCCAGATAGAACGGGCGCAACTCATCGTCCTCGACGAGCGCCCCACGATCAGCGAGGACCTGGGCTTCCTGCTGCTTGTCCTCGACAGGCAGCTCCCGCTCCTGCTTGTATGCAGCGATATCGCGCGCTGCCTCCATTCGTTCGACGAACAAACCGGCGATCTGCTCGTCGACGGCCCGTATCGCTTCCCTTGATTCGTCAAGACCCATGTTGCTCCAACTCTCCTAGGCGACTATAGGCTTCGCGTCACGGGCGAACTCTTCTTCGCGCTCGCGGATCTGCTCGGCTTCGAGCGCGTCGAGGTACGACTTCTGATACTTGATGACCTTGCTGTAGGCGATGTTGAATGCAACCATCACAACCGCGATGATGATCACGGAAGCGATGATGAGCTCCGATGACAAATTCGCGAGCACGAGGAACGAACTCAAACCGAAGATGCAGAACAAGAGGCCTGCCGTGCAAAAGACGAACATGGCGATGCGGATTGCATTGAACGGCATCGACTGGCGCGCGACCACGTTCATGCCCACAACCGACGAGGTGAGCACGCACATCGTCCGGAACTCGAGCTGCGAAGCGCCCATGGCTCCTGCCGCAAAGATCGACGCCACGATGACCAGCAAAACCGCGACCGCACCTGGGATGGCGCGCGTCACGACGTTGCGCAGGAACTTGCCCCTGTTTCGATCTTGGTTCGGCTCGAGTGCCAGCACGAACGACGGAATGCCGATCGTGAACGCGCTGAGAACGGACAGCTGGATGGGCGTAAACGGGAAGTCGTAGGCCACAATCGGCACGAACAGCACCGCCAGGCCAATCGAGTAGAGCGTCTTGGTCAGGAACAGAACAGCGGAGCGCTGCAAGTTGTTGATGGACCGCCTGCCTTCGGCGACGATGTTCGGCATGGTCGCGAAATCGTCGTCGAGCAGAACGATTTGGGCAATTGAGCGAGCGGCGTCGGAACCCGAGCCCATGGCCACCGAACAGTCGGACGCATGCAGCGCGAGCACGTCGTTTACGCCGTCGCCCGTCATAGCGACGATATGCCCCTGGCGCTGCAATGCCTCGACAAGCTGCTTCTTCTGGTCGGGGCTCACGCGACCGAACACGCGGCATTCCGCCGCGACGCGCTCGAGCTCTTCCTGAGTGGTCACGGTGCTCATGTCGACGCAGCGGTCTGCGCCGAGCACGCCAGCCGACTTCGCGACCTTGCTGACCGTCACAGGCGAATCGCCGCTGATCACGTTCACGCGCACCATCTGGTCCCTGAAGTATTCGAGCGTCTTGCGCGCCGTCGAGCGAACCTGGTCCTTGACGAACACAAGGCCCAGCGGATCGACGTTGCCCGTAATCGCATCTTCCTCGTCGAAGTCGTCGACGCGGGCCACCACGACGACACGCCGCACGCCTGCCAAGCGCTTGATCATGTCCTGCACTTCTTCGAGCCGGTCGTGGCCTTTCAAAACGAACTCGGCCGCACCGAGCGCGTAGTTGCCCGCATCGCTGCCGAAGCACACGCCCGAGTACTTCCGCTCCGACGAGAACGGAATCGAGCGCACCTTGCCGGAAATGAGCTGGTCAGCCATCGAAGACTCCTGCATGTTTTCAACGTATTCGACCAGCGCTCGCGATGTCTCGTTTCCTTGCTCAGTTTGAACTGCTACGAGCGCCTTGAGCGCATGGAGCACCTCGTCGTACGTCGATCCCTCGAGCGGGATGACCTCATCGACCTCCATTTCGCCAGTGGTGATGGTGCCGGTCTTGTCGAGGCAGACCACGTCGACGCGCGCGAGCGTCTCGACGCAGTAAATCTGCTGCACGAGAACGCGATGCTGCGCCAAGCGGAAAACGCTGACGGCGAGCACCGCACTGGTGAGCAGGATCAAGCCTTGGGGAATCATGCCGATTAGCGCTGCGGACGTGTGCAGGACGGCGCTTGTCATATCGCCATGCGGGCTGAACAGCATCTCCTTGCCGAACAGCAAGATGCCCAACGGAACGAGCGAGATGCTGACGTATTTGACGATGATGTCGAGCGACTCCATGATGTCGCTTCGCACTTTCTTGTACGCCTTAGCATCGTTGTTGATATGGCTCGCATAGTTGTCGGCGCCGACAGCCGTGACGCGTGCGACGGCTTGGCCCGACACGATGAACGAACCCGACATCAGCTCGTCGCCCGACTTCTTCGGGATGACGTCTGATTCTCCGGTGATGAGACTCTCGTTCGCCGAGCAGGAGCCTTGCAGCACTACGCTGTCCGAGGGAACCTGGTCGCCACGCCCAAGCTCGATCACATCGTCGAGCACGAGCTGCTCAACGGGGATGTCTTCGCGCGTGCCGTTGCGCACGACGTGGGCGCGCGTGGACGTGATGACCCTGAGCTGGTCGATCATCATCTTGGCGCGGATTTCCTGGAAGATGCCGATGACGGTGTTGGCCACGATGACGGTCATGAACACGAGGTTGCTGTACGCCCCCGTGAGGAAAATGGCCACGCCTAAAATGACATTCACCAAGTTGAACAAGGTGCACAGGTTGTCCCTGAAGATGCGCCCAATGCTCCTGGAGGTGACGTCAGTGTTGACGTTCACCTTGCCCGCGGCAATGCGTTCGGTAACCTGCGCCGAAGTCAGGCCGGTGGGCTTGGCTGCATCGTTTTGTTCAATTGCATTCATGCCGACCATGATAGCAGTTTCTTAGATGGGTCTATTGAGCGTCGAAGATGCTTGAAAACGGCGTTTGGGCAAAAATCGGGGTCGGATTTTTGCCCAAACGCCGTTTCTCAGCTCATTCCACGCCTATTCGGGATATACAGATTGTTCGAACTACGTTCCATTCCAATGAAAAGAGCAGGAAGGCGCCCTCCTTGTCCCACAAAACAGAGCAAGGAGGTCGTTTACGGGCACAGTCTCTGTGCATCATTGCGCTATCAGTTCAGCAATTGCATCACACGTTCGAAGTCGTAGCTGCGGATGAGCTCGACGCCTTCGCGCGATGGCTCGATCGTGTCGCTGAACACGACATCGGCCTGCGACGGATCGTCGACGACCTCGGTGGCGAGCATGCATGCGAAATCGTGCAAGTTGATGACGTCGGTGACGTTGAGGTAGTCCAGCAGGAAAGCCATCTTCGTCTCGCCCGCAACCCGTTCTCGGCTATCGCGCGACACATTCAACCAGACGATCTCACGCGTTTGCAAATCGATTGCATACAGGTACGCGAACGTGGATGCGCACGTGATGGCAAACGACGACTTGACGGTCTTCGGCTCGAAAATCTCGCCCGAATCCACCTCTTCGCGCATCATGTAGCCGGCTTTGCAAAGGCAGTCGCTAAAAGGATCTCCGCTGTACACATTGTTGCACAACACGACATAACGCGTGTAGGGATATTCCTCCTTGAAAGCGTCGAGGCTGATGTCGAAGAACTCCGACCCGCCGTTATAGCCCGACGTCTCATCACCTGAGAACACGATAGCCTCTTTGTTCATGGGGTCGTCGTCTTCATCGAACAGATTGCGCCACGAGAACTCGATCTGCTCCCCATCTTCGGACACGCCGAACGCGCTCAAGTCGATGTCGTCGAC
>CACZIP010000084.1 GCA_902781245.1 uncultured Coriobacteriaceae bacterium
CAGGCGCTTTTTTCATGCTACGGGGACGGGAGGCCACATGGCAAAGCACATCTTCGTAACGGGCGGCGTCGTATCGTCGCTTGGCAAGGGAATCACCGCCGCTTCGCTCGGACACCTGCTCAAAGCCCGCGGCTACAAGGTGACCATGCAGAAGATGGACCCTTATCTCAACGTCGACCCGGGAACGATGTCGCCATTCCAGCACGGCGAGGTCTTCGTGACCGACGACGGCCACGAGGGCGATCTCGACCTCGGCCACTACGAGCGGTTCATTGACGAAAGCCTCTCACGCGAGTCGAACTTCACGCAAGGCTCGATTTACCAGTCGCTCGTCGCCCGCGAGAGAAGGGGCGACTTCCTGGGCGGCACTGTTCAAGTCATTCCACATGTCACCGACGCCATCAAAGAACGCATATTGCGCGCGGCAACGCAGACTGGAGCCCACATCGTAATCTCCGAGATCGGCGGTACGATCGGCGACATCGAGGGCCAGCCTTTCATCGAGGCGGTCCGTCAGCTGCGCCACGAGCTGGGAGTTGAAAACGTCGTGTTCGTCCATGTGAGCCTCGTGCCCTATATCGCCGCTGCCCACGAGGTCAAGACGAAACCCACGCAGCACTCCGTGAAGGAGATGCGCTCGATGGGCGTGCAGCCCGACTTCATCGTATGCCGGTCCGACCACGAGGTGAACGACGCCGTCCGCGCGAAGATCGCCCATTTCTGTGACGTCGACGTCGACTCGGTCCTGTCCTGTGTCGATGCGCCGAGCATCTACGAGGTGCCCATCGACCTTTTCGAGCAGGAATTCGACGTGAAGGTGTTGCGCAGGTTGAAACTGCCCGAAGGCGAGCTGCACCAAGCACCGTTGCAAGATTACGTGACAGCTGCCGCCCAATGCGATGGCGAGGTCGATATCGCCGTCGTCGGGAAATACACAAGCCTGCCAGACGCCTACCTGTCGGTCGTCGAGGCGCTGCACCACGCAGGCGTGGCTAACGGCGTTGACGTGAGCATCCACTTGATAAACGGCGAAGAGTTGTCCGAATCGAATGTCGCCGAGCTGTTGGAAGGCATGAGCGGAATCCTCGTTCCCGGTGGATTCGGGCAGCGGGCCTTCGAGGGCAAGATAGCTGCAGTGCACTACGCCCGCGAGAACAACATCCCCTTCTTGGGAATCTGCTTGGGACTCCAAGCTGCTGTATGCGAGTTCGCACGAAACGTCATCGGCCTCGAAGGCGCGACGTCAGCCGAGTTCGCCGACGAAGGCACGCTGGCCTCGGATGAATCATCCACGCCTTTCGTCGTTGACCTCATGCCCGAGCAGGAGGACGTCGAGAACAAGGGCGGCACCATGCGTTTGGGAGCCTACCCCTGCAAGGTAGCGCCCGGGACACGCGCCTATGAGGCTTACGGCTCGGAACTTATCTACGAGCGTCACCGCCACCGCTACGAGGTGAGCAACGCATATCGCGACCAGCTCGTCGAACATGGGATGGCGATTTCGGGGCTTTCCCCTGACGGGCGCCTCACCGAAATGATTGAGCTACCGAACCACCCCTGGTTCGTGGGCACGCAAGCTCATCCCGAGTTCAAGAGCCGCCCCGGAAAACCGCATCCGCTGTTCCGCGACTTCATCGCTGCAGCAAAGCAACTGTAAACGCGAGCGCGGCCCCGACGGGGCCGCGCTCTAATGCATGTCACGTAGGAGCGTTCAGCCCCTTGCGCTCTTAGTACTTGCCGTAATCCTTGATGACTTCGAACAGCGCCTCGACGTTCTCGCGCTTCGCATCGTACACGCCACCGTCGAAGTCGAACACGTAGCCACCGCCCGGGGCGAACACGTCCATGATGCGCTTAGCCTCATCCGTCACCTGCTGCGGCGTGCCGGTGACCAGCAGTCTCGCCGGATAGATGCCCGAAATGCAATTCGTTGCTCCCACTTCGCGCTTGAGCATCTCGATGTCGTTGGTCTCCTCGAAATGCACGATGCACTTACCAGGCGGGAGCTGCTTGAGAAACTCGACACGACTGTCGTAGCATGCCTCGGTGTACACGTAGGGAATTGCGCCGGCGTCGATCCAGGCATTAACGATCTTCATGAGATACGGCCAGTAGAACTCGGCGTAATGCTCGGTCGACAGGAACCCATCCATTCCCTTGTGCATGGGCATGAAGCACATGCGGCCTGGAATCGGCGGCATGGCGGCAATGCGGTCGATGATGATCTGCACGTGATGGTCCATGAAGGCTTTCAGATACTCGGGATTCTCGTAAAGGTCCTGCGAGGTGCTCATCGTGCCGCGCAGGTAATCGCTGTAGAAGTCGTACGAGCAGAACGTCGGCGCGCCCGTCATAACCGGGAAGCCCATCCCCTCGACCTCACCGATAAATGCGAAGAGCTCGGCATTGAAGGCCTCCTGGAGCTCCTGTGCTTTCTGCAGCGTTTCGATCATCTGCTTGACTTCGGGATTGGAAAACGCCGACATGAGGCCTGCGACCGGCGAAGACCCCATGGTCATGTTCATCGTGTCGTCGAGGTTGAAATGCTTCATCGGTTCCATGCACTTAAACGCACGTGGAAGTACCTTGGTCAAGAAGCAGCCGTTGAAATTGTCTGCAAGCTCGTGTAATTCGTCTTCTTCCAAAAGCTCGAACTCGATGAACTGATGCACGCCATTCGGATCCATGTCGCGGCCGGCCATACCCGCCCACAACAGCGTCGTCGGCTGGAGCAAGTCGAGAATCTGGCCCTGGCCTTCGAATGCGGTGCCCAACACACAACCCGCATCGGGTTCGTAGCGTGTCAGAAACTTGCGAATGGCGTCCTTCGCCTTATCGTAATCGTAAATGCACTCGGCTACGGTGTAGCCGGCATCCATTGCGAAAAACGTCTGCGTCCCCCATCCGATGATGGGAACGCGATCAGGCTCCTTCAGCTCTACGGCGTCATGGATGCGCTTGATCCTTGCTGCATGCAGCTCTTCGTTCGTTGCCATTAATTCCTTCCTTCCACTAGTTCTTTTCAATGACAAAGATGTCGTCGAAAACGACATCCCCATTCCTGCAGTCAGCTACGAGCTCAATCGACTCGTAGCCTTCGACGACGATGCGCACTTGATAGCGTGCCTGGTCGCACTCGTAGTAGCGGAAATCGCCGCACCAGTCGGTCTGAACTCTCGCAACCTCGTTTCCCTGTTCGTCAGATATGGTCACATCTGCGCCGATGATGACTTCGTTGATGCTTCTATCAACGATTGTCCCGGCTATCCAACGCTTGGGAACGTTCAGGTAGTACACATGGGAGCCAGGTGCGTGCGAGGCGCGTGCGATTTCGTCGGCATCCCCGTCCTCGTCGATGAAGCGCAATGCCCCCGTCGAACAGGCGTCGACGCACCGCGGCTCGTTCCATCCGTTTCGCAACAGATGGGCGCAACCTGTACACTTCTGGGAAATGGCCAGATCATCGTTCCAGAACACGAAACCATGCGGGCACAAATCCGCGAGATCCGAACGACCGCGAGCAGCATCGGGGTCGATAACGACAAACCCGTACTCGTTGCGGCTCACACATTCGGGTGCCGCCTCGAGCAAGGGGCACTCGTCGCAGTTGCCGCAGAACGATGGCGTGTACGCCACACGCACCACGGGCACCCTGCCGCGCTCCTCTTCGTCGACGCGACACCAGAACTGCCCGATCATGGGCTGGGGTTTCGCAATGGGGCTCCAATCGTTGCCGCAGTGCTCGTCTTTGCATGCGAGCTGACAGCAGTAACATCCGTTGCAGCGGTCTAAATCGATGAGAAAGGCTTTCATTGCTCTCCCCCTTCCTCGGCCTGAAGCGATGTGTGACAGGATTTTCCGTCGACCAGGTAATCGCGCACGTCGGCGCCGTAGCTGGGGTCATAGAAACCGCGACGTGCGAACGCATCCGGATAGCGCGCCGCCAGCTCGAAGACGTCCACCTTCTCGATGCCCACCAGATATCCGCTTGTCACCTCGCCGTTCGCGTGTTTGGAAGACGTTGCTGTCGGGCAAATGTGGTTGATGGCGCCGCCTCGGTCGAGACCGCCCAAACCGGCAACGATAACATCGCTGTTTGCCCCGTGGTCCATGTACACGACGCCTTGTCGGATACGCTCGGTCACGCGCACGCCGCCGAGCACGGCACCACGTTCGTTGAACACTTTCGCTATGTCCCCGTTTCGGAGCCCCAACGACTCTGCATCGAGGGGATTCACCCAGAGCGGTTCGTATGCATAGCCGTCAGGACCCATGACCTTGCACGTCTCGATCTCACGCAACCAGGGCACGTCGTCCATCTCGGCATGGACGCGCCACCGTGGATGGTTCGAAACGATGAGGAACGGATAGTCCTTCGCGCGGTCACTGCTCAACCGGTCGTCGTGCCCATCGCCCCGTTCAATCCAATGCGCGACTGGACCGCGCACCTCGTCGTCGGGCCACATTGTGGCAAGCGGGACCGAGTAGAACTCGATTTTTCCCGTCGGGGTTTCAAGCGGGTTAGCATCAGGATCATCGGCGAATCCGCTCAAACCCACCAGCTGGCTCTCCCAATCTTCGACCGTAGGTATGAGTTGGTAACCCCGCTTCTTGAACGCTTCGAAATCGCGTTCCTTTTCTGCAATTCCGCAAGCAGCGTAACCTTCTTCGATCTGCTGCTCGGCTGTCTTGCCTCCAGTCAAGCGCATCCACAGATTCTCGTAGACGCCGCCATGCACTTCGAGGGCGCGGGCTATCTCCTGTATGGCCTCCCAATCTGAAAGCGCCTCGCCCACATGGTCGATCACGGCCTTCTCGTACGTCACGGCGCTCCATTGCCCCGAATCGTTGTCGGTACCGAAATCGCTAACTTCGAATTTCGTGCAGATTGGAAGCACGATATCGGCAAATCGGGCGTCATCCTCGAACCAGGGGGCCTCGACGAGGTAGAACTCGAGGTTCTCGCTGCGCAACGCATCTTGGAACTCGTTGCCGCCGTTCAGGCTCGTCGTGAACGAAGGATTGTCGGACCACAGCATCTTGATGCCTGGCTCTCCCTCCGCAGGGAAGCTGAACTGCTCGAATTGGTCGGCACGTCCGTTCGCCGCCGTGCCGCGTCCATGCCAGCTGAACTCCTCGCCGCGCAACGCCTTGTGAACGAGGCATTTCGGCACGAAGCAGTCCATGTCCCCGATGAGCGGGCCGTTATAGCACGCAGCCGTATTCGGAACAACCTTCGAAGGTGGAAGCGGGCTGCATGAAGACATGCCGAACAAAATCCATTCGATGTATTTGATGGAGATGCGACCTGGCTTTCCGACGCCCTGCATAGCGAGCAGGTACACCTCGAGCCGAGCAGGCTCATGGCTGAACGCCGCACGGATATAGGAACCGCCATTGCAGTGCGCGATGGAGACAGCATGGCTCGCCCAATAGCGCGCGAGCGCCTTGATGCGGTACGCTGGAATTCCGCAAAGCGGTTCTGCCCATTCGGGCGTTTTGGGAATACCGTCATCGTTGCCGAGCACGTAGTACTCGAACCAGTCGAATCCGTCGCTATGCGTTTGGATGTATTCCCTATCGTACGTCCCCTCGGTGATCCAGACGTATGCTATGGCCAATTGCAAGGCTGCGTCGGTGTTCGGCAGAACGGGGAACCACTTATCTGCATGGACGGCAGCTGTGTAGTTGCAATCAGGTGCTATTGCGATGTGCTCGATGCCGCACTCGTCGAACCAGTACGCCATGCGGCTCGCCTGCTGACCGCCCCATCCCCACGAATTGGTCTCGAGATCGCAACCCCAATACAGCATTGCGTCGCAGTTTTGGGCGATATCTTGCGCCGTGTTGGTGGAATGCGTGTTCTGGCCGACGGGGTCCATGCCCCATGCATGCTTGGCACCCCAGTACCAACCCTCCCAGCTATCGGGATTGCGAGCTTGCATGACGTAGCCGCCACACAGGTCGAGGAGCCGCGTCATGCAGCCATGGGGCGTGTGAATAGCCTTGCTCTCGCCGTGCCCGTCTCCTTGGCACAGGATGGAATGCGGGCCATACGCCTCGTGGACGCGCTTGATCTCTGCTGCGATGATGCGCGTGGCCTCATCCCAGCTGATGCGCTCGTATTTGCTCGTACCGCGCGTTTCTGGATGCCGTTCGCCATCTGGATTCCAATCGATGCGCTTCATCGGGAACGGGATGCGGTTGGGCGAATAGGTACGGCACTTGTACACGAGCGGGAACGGAGGCGTGTACGACTTCATTCCTGGCTCGAACACGGTGCCGTTTCGGCCTGTGAGCTTCCAATAGTTGAGTTCTTCCTTTGTGTAATCTTCGTCGAAATGGACGGGACGGATTCGCGCGACCTTCCCATCGAGCGCGTCGACGGCAACGATGTTCGCACCGCCCCCAAAGGACTCCAGCCCCAAGTTGTGCACAGCCGTGTCATCGGACAATCTCATGGACGCCTCCAATCGCACTGTTGTTGCGCCTCGATTATCCGTTAGTGCGGTTTAAGCAAACCCCAACACTGTCTGAAGGCGGGGCCAACCATAAGTTGCGACTTGAAGCGATACGAGTCAGTAATGATGATTACGTCGAAAACGGACTGTTTTTAGCCGAACCGTCGAGCAGTTCAAAAAGGCCTTCATCTTTATATGGGGCGTAAAAATCGGAAAGACGCACGATGGCATCGGCGAGGATTCCCTCATCGAATGCGCTCGGTCGCGCAGCAAATCCTATTTCGATCGTATAGGGCTCTTGCATGGGGACGGCCACCGTTCCCTCGGGCGCCCCGAAGACGAGCGAGGCTCCAGGCACGAACGTGAGCGCCTCTCCCCTTCTGCACAAGTAGCTCCTATAAGCGCTATCGCCCGACGACACGTAGATGCTTTCCGCTCCGACATGCCGAGAGATGGCACGCTCCATACCGCCGGTAGCCGCAACGGCAAGGTTGCGCGAGCGCATTTCGTCCTGCGTGATCTTCTCCATATGCGCCAAGGTGGAATACTCGGGAACCAAGACGTAGTCGTTCGTCCTCATGAATGGCCGGTATTCGTATCCCGCATCGATCAACCTTTGGACGAAACGCGTGCTTTCGTCGCGAAATAAACCGAAAAACCCGAGACCGCCGACAAAAACCTCGTTTGGTTGAGCACTGCGGGCGGCTTCGACGAGCAGATCCACGACGTTCGGCGTGCTCCTCTGCAGAAACTGCACCTTCGCGTACATCGCAGTACCAAGCCCCGAGACGGGGAAGAACAGCGGCGTGTCGAAGAAAATCGGACTGCTGTAACACGTGAAATGCACGTGGCTTTTCTTCAGCTCGGCGCTCTGCAGCTCGATTATCGAATGACGCATGTCGTTTTCGCATTCGAGAAGTTTGCGCGCATCCTTGAGCAGTTGACTGCCGAATCTCGTGAGAACGACTTTGTTGCTATCGCGCTTGAACAGTTCGCAGCCGAGGTCGGCTTCCAAGGCGGATATGGACCGACTGATGCCCTGCGGCGTCATATAGTTCTTCTTTGCAGCCGAGCTCATAGACCCAAGTGTTACCACATCGATGAAGTACCGCAGATAATCGGTTTGCATCGCAATCCACCTCAAGACGGGACCGGTACGTGCCATTGCCATGATACCCAATTTCATCATGGCACGACGATTGCGTGCGGCAACGACAGCGAAGCTATCGCTTTCCCACATGAACGTCGAAATCGCTGCTAAAAGGCCAATGACGTAAAAAAGGCCGCGGCATACACCGCAGCCCTTCCCGTCGTATATGCAACCGACCTTTAGTACTTGCCGTACTCCAGCGTGGTCTCGTACCAGGCGGTGAAGTTCTCCTCCTTGAAGTGGTCGCACACGATGGAGCAGTCCATGACGAAGCCGCCG
>CACZIP010000085.1 GCA_902781245.1 uncultured Coriobacteriaceae bacterium
CTCCGAAAATGACAAGGTCATCACCTTGCCCAATGTACGTGCACGACGGAATTGAGCCGAAGGGCAGCACATCGACCGTGCCGTCAGAGAGCATCGGCATAGCTTCGGGGAAACCCCCCGAGACAACCTGGGTGTTGAGCGTAAGCTTCTCATCGGTATAGTAGCCACGCTTGTTCGCAACGATGATGCACGCGATCTTCGAATCCTTGCCAAGCAGGACGGTGTTCAATTCTTCCATCTCGTCGTTGGCAACAATAGTCGGAGCAGCCCCGGAGCTGGCGCTCGTCGACGAACCAGCAGATGTGCTTGATGCGCTCGATGATTTCGATGAGCTCGAGCAACCAGAGAGCAAAGCGGCCGAGCTTGCCACCGCCGCGATTACAGCGGAGCCTCCAACGAACGTGCGGCGTGAGACGAGGGAATTCTTCACTAACATTTGTACAATCCTTTCCGTCCAGCAGCTTGATTGATTGCGTCAAGCTTTGTACATAGTTCACTATAGCACTAACACTTTTATTTGACTATGTCTATTATGTTGTGTTAGACCCTTAAGCCAGAACGGCCATGACATGAATCATGCCTGATTAAAGAACGGATTCGCTTGGATTGGTGCTCTTCGAGCAGCTTCTACTCTCTACATCTCGTAGACGTAGCGACACGCTTCGATAGTCACAAGCGCGGCATCGATATCGTCAAGCGTCGTGTACACACCGAAACTCAAACGACCGGTTCCGATAAGACCCATGCTTGCATGCAACGGCAAAGCGCAATGGCCACCGGAACGCATGGCCACACCCAACTTGCCCGCGAATGTCGCCAAGCTTGCCGGCACGAGACTGCGCAACGTGAACGACACGAGGCCGGTTTCACCATCCGCCGCAGAATGGTCACCCATTATGTCGACACCATCGATGCGGTGCAAGCCTTCGATCAAGTAACGCATGAGCACGGCATCATGGCGTGAGATAGCATCCATTCCGAGAGACTCGATGTAATCGATGGCTGCAGCCCAACCAACCGCCTGCGAGACGGGAGGAGTACCCATCTCGTACTGTTGGACATTCGGTCGCAAATAATACGAACCGATGCCGACATGGGACACGGTGCCTCCTCCGCCACCGAGCGGATCCATCTCGCCGAACGCATCGGGAGAGATCCATAACGCGCCTATGCCCATCGGACCATACGCCTTATGTGCGGAAAACGCCACCCAATCAGCTCCAAGGTCCCTGACATCAATCCGCGTATGGGCGAATGACTGTGCAGCATCGACAAGCACACGCGCGCCTACCTCGTGAGCTGCAGCAGCCATTTCTTTCACAGGCGCTTCGATTCCGAACACGTTGCCAACATGCGCAATGCATACGAGCTTGGGGCGTTTTTCCAACGAAGCACGATATGCCTCAAGGTCGACGCGACCGTCGGAGCCGTATGGCACATAGTGGACTTGCGCGCCCTTCCTCTGAGCGAGCATGACGAACGGCAGCATGGCCGAATGATGGTCAGCCACCGAAACGACAATGCAATCACCTTCGCCGATGCTCCATTCGCCCCACGCCTGCGCGACGAGGTTGATGCTGCCAGTCGTGTTGGCTGTGAAGACGATCTCGTCTTCACTAGCACCGATGAAACGCTCGAGCTTCGCACGAGCTTCGCCAAACTCGGATGTGGAATGCGCCGACAATTCGTACGCTCCGCGATATACGTTCGCATTCCCATGCTCGTCGAAATCGCGCTGTGCTTGCAGTGCTGTACCCAACCGCTGCGATGTTGCGGCGGTATCCATGTAGACAAGCTTGCCAGCATGTTCTTGGTCGTTCAGGAGCGGGAAATCAAGCTTGCATCGACGTGCGAACTCATCAGCCCAGGCAATGTCGTCTTGGGCGTTGTAGGCCACGCGAGATACCAACACGTCTTTGGCAATATCCACAAGCATTTTGTCCGGGCCATCAAGTGGCTTCGTCTCATCAGGATGGGCGAGCGCCTGCTTGGCAACCTGAACAGCCTCGAGCGCCGTCATGCTGCATCCTGAGAGGAACGCTTCAGGAATCCACTTTGAAACAGGATTGGCGGCAAGTTTCTCCTCGCCGAACACATGGTCGAGCACCGCAATGCGCGGCACGTCGCGATCGCGCCCGTTCGTTCCAGGCGATGTGAAGCCGCGTTCCTCGAGACCCTCGAGGAATTCGCGCGAAAAAACATAAGGGGGACGGCGCAGTTTTTCAATCCACGATGACACCGCTTCAACCTCAGGATGTTCAAACGCATCGAGGCATACCTCGTAGATGTGATCCGCCGTCACGCGGACGTTGTCGGCGGACACGATGACGACGTTGTCGTAACCCGCAGGCACCGTGTTTGAAAGACCGCGTGCGAGCTCGAGCACGCCAAAGGGAACGTCGAACATCTTGAAGTTCGCCGCCTTACGCGTTTGGTCGAGCAGAACGCGCTTGTCGATGGAAAGCACTTGGTAGTCAGAGCCTCGATTCACGTGCTTGGTGCTGTAGACCGCCTGCGACACCGCCTCTGCTATCTTCTGGTCGGCGACGACGAAGACTTCGGTCATCTGTGCTTTCTGGCATGCCTCGAGCACGATGTTGACAGCCGCCTTGCCTTCGAACCGCTGCACGGGTCGAGGCACGGGCGCCCCACCCTGCTCCGGCGCACAAACGACAGGCTTCTCATCGGGGTCGTCGAACTGCACGACGAGCGGCGTCGTCGAATCCTCGAGTGCCAGCACGATGCCAACCGTCCGTCCGCATACGCGGTTGTACTCGCCTATTTCCCGCCACGGCCTTTCGACGGGTCCTATCTGCGGTTGATGGTCTGCTCGGGACATGCGTTCCTCCCCTTGTATTGCAATTGAAACAGATGCGTCGAGGCGCATCGCGCTGTTGACGCATGAGATTATATTCCGAAATAGCACTCTCTACGGAAACAACCGAACGCCTTGCCGTCGCAACGGCGAAAGACTATGCCCAGCCAAGCTCCTCAGGAGCAAAAGGCTCGGCAAGCACGGTCACGCCATCTTCTCCAAGTTCAACATCGCCGAAGCACTGCCGGTATATGCGCAGATAGTCTTTTCCCATCGTCTTGAAGGGATGGCACGGCATGCCGCAGCAAGTGCGCTCCCAGATGCAATTACCCTGGCAAACGGGCAGCAGCTCGCACTCTTGGCATTTCGCATTGCGCGTGGCGTCGAATGTGATCTCGTGCAGCTTCCACGTCGACTCGTCGTCGAACAGGTTGAACTTGACGTAGCTCTTGTCCCCTACCCAACCATCACATGCATAGACGTCACCGAGCAAATCGATGTTGAAGTAGTTGTTGCTCTGCCCGTTGCAGAAGCGGCGAATCGGTCGCCACATCTCACGCAGCTCGGAAGGCTGATGTTCGCGTTTGGCGAACTCGTCGAACTGTGCACGGAAGTAGTCTTCATGCGTGAAGAGGTCGAACTCGGGCTTGCAGAACGGGGCTTCGCCGAAGAAATGCCCGTAATCGTTCAGCTTGCCCGTCGTGAGCATTATTCCTTCCTCGGCAAACAACTTCTCGCGCAGGTCGTTGTAATGAACGATGTTCACCTTGTCGGTGTTCATGTTCGCCATGAGACTGATGTCGTGAGAGGCGAACAGACGCGCTGCCTCTATCGTGCGCTCGTACGAGTTGGAGCCATTTGCAGCAACACGCCGTTTGTTGTGAATCTCCTCGGGGCCATCGATGGTCAAGAACACCGATGAGACCCGACAGTCGGCGATGAGCTGGGCTTCGGCTTCGCCGATGACGTTCGCGTTCGTCAGCATCATCGCATCGTAGCCGACACCATGTTCGTCGGCCCATGCAATGAGCTTTCCGGAGAGTGCAGCCACCTCGTCGAGAGCGAGCGACGGATCGCCGCCGTACCATTGGACTTCAAGGCGCTCAAATGCATCCTGCTCGTACTTGAACTGGACGAACGACATGATTGCATCCATGATGCGCCCGTCCATCTTGCCCTTGGCGTCGTTGTGACCCTTTTCATAACAGTACGGGCAACGGAAATTGCATACGTAAGTGGGTATGAGGCTGAGCGCCAGGCGCTTCGTGTCCGAACGCTCTGCATCGAATAAATGTCGTTGGCGATCGAGCTCTTCATCAGGCGAGAGATCGGTGAGGAATCCCAACTGTGCGAGCGTGCTTTCAAGTGCACCCGAGCAAGCGTTTTGCGACCACGAATCAAAAGCTGCATCGTCAAGCTCAACGAAAGCGCCGTTTGCCGTGTTGTAAAGCAGATGGTACCCTGGCTGGTCACTTACCTCAACAACATACCTCGACTTCATCTCGCTCCTTTACGCTTCCGCATCATCCGATCTGGCATTGTCGTCGCCGAGCTCGACGACCACCTCGGCGCGACCATGGCTGCTCGCGTCCTTGGCAGCTTCGACCTCGCTGTGAACCAGCGGACTGTCGATCGATTCAAGGAGCTCGCTCGACTGACGCACGGCTTCGACGCCAGCCGTCTGGCGAACGTCCTCGCTCGACGTGGTGATGTAGGCAACGCCCTTGGCATGCGCGGCCTTGGCCTGCAGGAACAGGAACATGAAGCCGATGACGCCCGCGAGCGTGGATGCCGAAAGAATGGCGACCTTTGCGTTTACGATCAGCTCGGGATGAGCCGGGAACGCGAGGTTGGCGACGAAGATGGCCATCGTGAAACCGACGCCGCCCAGAATGGCCGAGCCAAGCATGTGGAACCAGTTTACGTTCTCGGGCAGCGAAGCCAGCTTCGTCTTGATGACGATGAAGCTGAACAGCATGATGCCAATGGGCTTGCCAGCGAGCAGGCCGAAGAACACGCCGAAGAACACGGGGCTCGTGATCATGGCGCCCAAATCGCCGCCTAGGAACGAGACGTCGGCGTTCGTGAGTGCAAACAGCGGGAGGATGCCGAAGTAGACCCACGGGTACAGTTTGCGCTCGAGACGGGTGGCCGGCGGCACCGTCTGACGGGCGATGCGCGCGAAATGGCTGACGGCCTCGAGGTAGCCTCCCTGAGACGAGACAGGCAGCTCGGGTTGATAGGCGTCGGTGACTTTCTTCACTGCTTGCCCAGACCAGCTCACGAACGAACGCAGGTTGACGTGCGAGCCAGTCGGAATGGTGAACGCCAGAAGCACGCCGGCGATTGTCGAGTGGACGCCCGACATGAACACGCAGTACCACAGCACAACGCCTACGAGCAAGTACGGTGGGATTGCGTAAATGTGCGCGCGGTTCATGAGACCGAGGATCACCATGACGACTGCAGCGCAAGCGAGCCAGAACGGCGAAGGCGCCTGCCCGTAGAAGACCGCGATGATGATGATGGCGATGATGTCGTCTGCGACCGCGAGAGTCGAGAGGAACACGCGCACGCCGTTCGGCACGCGGTTGCCCAGCAATGCGAGGATGCCCAAGGCGAACGCGATGTCGGTTGCCGTCGGGACGCCCCAACCGTGGCTGCTGTCAGGGCTGCCGAGGTTGAAGAGTGTGTAAATCACAACGGGGGCGAGCACGCCACCGCACGCCGCGATGATCGGCAGCAACGCCTGGCGGATGTTCGTCAGCTCGCCGGCTGTCATCTCGTATTTGATCTCGAGACCCACGAGCAAGAAGAAGATTGCCATAAAGATGTCGTTGATGACCTCGGCAATCGACATGGCGGCATGGTGCTCACCGAAGATAAAACCGACTTCGGTCTCTATGATCTCGAGGAACGGCTCGTAAAGCCCCGTGTTTGCGATGACGAGCGCGACGATGGCGGCCACAAGCATGAGCGCAGCAGCTTTAGTGGATGAATAGCCCAGCTGAATGAGCTTGCTGAATCGAAGCTGATGCTGGCGCGCCTCTTCGTTGTAGACCTGCGCCGCATCTTCGCGAATTCGAGCTTTGAGCTCTTCCTCGTCGACTTCGGCTTCGACAACATCAACTTCGTCAGGCTTGATTTCGTCAGCCATGGCTCAATCCCCCTCGAGTAGATGCGAAACTCAACGAGCCACGAAACCCTCGGCACCACGACCACGAACGCCCGCACCTGCACTTCGATCCAATGATGTGCATTATCTCATTTCTTCGTTAAATCAGAAAGCAAAGGCACCGACAATCAGCTCACTGGCGTTAGTATTTACGGCAAACGTTTCTCAAGACGGTTGATAAAAAGACGACTTCTTTGACGCATATCGGATGGAGCTGAATCATGACCACCATTAGACCTTTCAAAGCGCTACGACCCACAACCGAACTCGCCGGCACAATCGCCGCGCTCCCCTACGATGTGCAGAGCACAGCCGAGGCTCGCGTGATCGTCGCCAACAACAAACTGTCGTTTCTGGCCATCGACGAACCGGCCGTGAACTTCCCTCGCGGCATGGATCCATTTGACCTTAACGTCTACCACAAGGCGGGAGCGTTGCTCGACGCGCATGAGACGTTCGGCGCCATGGGCGTGGACGAAGATGCGCACTTCTATTTGTACGAACTCACGATGGACGGCCGCGTTCAAAACGGTCTGGTGGGTTGCGTGTCCATCGACGACTATCTCAACGGCGTCGTGAAAGAGCACGAATCCACCCGCGTCGACAAGGAGGTCGACCGCATCAACCACATCCGTGGATGCAGCGCCCAGACCGGGCCCATCTTCCTGGCCTACCACTACGATGAGGAGCTTGCCGACATTTACGACCGCGCCAAGTCTTCGGAGCCGATTTTCGATTTCACCGCTGATGACGGCGTGAGGCATCGTGGATTCATGATCAACGACGAAGACGTCGACGCTGTTGTCGAGCGTTTTGACGCATTGGGTCGTGTTTACATTGCAGACGGCCATCACCGCATTGCAGCCGCTTCCGAAGTGGCGAAGGCGCGTCGAATCGCACGCGGTCCGCAGGGGCACCCCGAGGAGTCCGATTATTTCCTCGCGGTGTTGTTCGCCGACACCGAATTGAAGATTTGGCCGTACGAGCGCGTCGTGAAGGACCTCAACGGCTTGTCAATCGACGAGTTCATGGCCGAGTTGCGTTCGCGCTTCGAGGTCGAGGAGATCATCGCTCCCGAATTCGGCTGCGAGCCGTTCTCCATCCTGAACGCCAACGACCCCATCGCAGCCGAAGAGCTTGTTAAGCCACGCGCGCTCGGCGAGTTCTGCGTCTTCATCGACGACCATTGGTACCGATGCCACATCCCAGCCGATCAGATTCCCAACGACCCGCGCGAGGGCCTCGAAGTCCAGATGTTGCAACGCCAGCTGTTTGCCCCCGTGCTTGGCATCGTCGACCCGCGCCGTTCGCCTCGCATCGACTTCATCGGCGGTATCCGCGGCCTCGGCGAGCTCGAGCGCCGTTGCTCGATTGATTGCGTTGCCGCTTTTGCACTTTCGCCCACGAGCATCGACGAGCTGTTCGCCGTTGCTGACGCGAACCTGCTCATGCCGCCGAAATCAACTTGGTTCGAGCCGAAACTCCGCTCAGGCTTGTTCATCCACAAGATTTAACTCAATTATTGGGCGAGGCCCTCGAACACGGGGTCTCGCCTACAGCAGTTCAGCTAATCTAAGCATTGTTCAAAGAGTGCTTCACAAGCGGCGAGGCCCCGTGTTCGAGGGCCTCGCCTTTTCTTTCAAATCTTGTGGATGAAGGCTGACGGGCTATGCGGCGGTTCGCGCGTTTAGCGGAATGGCACACTGCTCCCAGGGAACGCTGTGCCACTATCAAAAAATGGCACAGCGTTCCCTGGGAGCAGTGTGCCATTCCGCCTACTTGCGGGCTATTACGATGACGTTGTCGGCTTCGGCGAATTCGTCG
>CACZIP010000086.1 GCA_902781245.1 uncultured Coriobacteriaceae bacterium
GTTCGCCGAGTACATCATGCAGGATTACCCGCTCAACAACATCCGCATGGGCGTCGCCAACCCGAAGGGCCGCATCGAGTACACAAGCGCGTCAGACGATGTCGCCTCTATGTACGATTCGTTCGGGTACGAACTCATACAAGCCAGCCCGAAACTGGCAGACAAAAGCCTTCATTTCGCGCCGTTCTCAACCCCGCGCTCCATCGCACAGGTCGGTTTCTTCTACAACAAGAAAGCGCGCCCCAACGTGCGCGCCCGCCACATCATCGAGGTGCTGCGCCAGCACATCCGCACTAACTACGCCGACTACCTCCAGAAGTACCCGATTTAGATTGAATCCTGTCGCTGAGGGTTTTCAACAGCAAACGTGAGACAGCCGAATAAACCGTCTCCCGACGCAAAGACGCCCCTCCTTGAGGGGCGTCTCTATGAGTCGCTTTGACAATCAAAGTGACTTATTTCACGAGCGCTGCTGCGAGCTCCTTGATCTGTGCGCGCGTCTCATCGGACAGGGCGCTCTTGATCGACACGACCGGCTCGACGACCTCGATGCCCTTCATCGCTTCGACCTTGGCGCGCATGGCCTTGGCGGCGGCAGGCGCCCACGTGCCATTCTCGATGAGCGCAATTCGGCGGTTCTGATAGGCGTGATCGGCCAAGTGGTCGAGGAACGCCTTCATGAACGGGAACATATCGGCGTTGTACGTGGGGCTGGCCAACACGAGCGTACCGTAGCGGAACGCGTCTTCGACGGCCTCGGCCATGTCGTCGCGCGCGAGGTCGCTCAGAGCAACCTTCGGGCAGCCAGCAGCCTCGAGCTCCTCGGCCAGCAACTCCGCCGCCTCGGCGGTGTGGCCGTAAATCGAGCAGTACGCGATGGCGACACCGGGCGTTTCGACCTCATAAGCCGCCCATGTGCTGTAAAGACCCAGGTAGTAATCAAGCTCGGAGTCGAGCACCGGCCCGTGAAGCGGGCAAATGCGCTCGACGTCCAGCGCGCCGATCTTCTTGAGCACACCCTGCACTTGCTTGCCGAACTTGCCCACGATTCCGAAGTAGTAGCGACGCGCCTCGCATGCCCAGTCTTCGTCCACGTCGAGCGCGCCAAACTTGCCGAACGCGTCAGCCGTGAATACGGTCTTGCTGGCGGCATCGTAGGTCATCATGACCTCGGGCCAATGCACCATCGGCGCCGTGATGAATTTCAAAACGCGCCCGCCCAAATCGAGCTCGTCGCCTTCCTTCACGATGACACGACGGTCCTCGTAAGCGGCACCGTAGAAGCGCTCCATCATGTCGAATGCCTTGGCCGTCGCCACAACCTGTGCCTCGGGGTACGCGTCCATGAAACGCGTGATGTTGGCGGAATGATCGGGCTCCATATGTTGAACGACCAGGTAACCGGGCGTCTTGCCGTCAAGCACTTCGGCAATCTTGCCAAGCCACTCCTCGCCGAAACGTTCCTCGACAGAGTCCATGACGGCAACCTTCTCGCCAACCACAACATAGGAATTGTAAGCCATGCCGTTCGGCACGATGTACTGTCCCTCGAACAGGTCGATATCGTGGTCGTTCACGCCAACGTAGACGATGGAATCGGTGATGCTCATGTGCGTTCCTTTCGCCGCTTATTGGTTAGCGTCCATTGTACGCCATGCACCGAGCTGGCGCGCCATTGGGGACAACCCGCCATGCTTAACGGACGAGAAGAGAAAACGCCGCAACGACCAAAAGCGCATAGGTGAGCAACGTGAAGGCCCTCTGACTTACTCGCTTGTACAACAGGCTGCCGACACGCATCCCCACAAGAAGAAATGGAACTGCAATGAGCTGTATTCGCAATAGACCAAGATTCCACTCCCCAACCGCAATCTGAAACACAAGCATTGCAGTATTCAGCACGGCCCAAACCGCCGATACCGTGCTGCGAAACGTCGCCTTCTGAGGTAGTTTCTGGGCAAGATATCCAACCAGAAGAGGACCTCCACATGCATACATACCATGCACGATGCCCGAAAGACACACGATCAGCTCGTTGACCAAACTGGCCACCCAGCCTCCACGTTGCAGTACACCAATCGTCGGCCTGCCCCGAACAAAGCGCAGCAATCCCTGCGCTGCCACGAGCATTACTATGACGCCGAGGATGTGATTGAGCAACGCCACGTCAAACGACAAGACGCGACGAACGAGCACGCCGAGTACACCGCAGGGAATCATTATGGCCATGACATGCGCAAGCGTCCTCTTGTCAACATGGGCCCCATCCTCAACCAGCACATAAGCCCCCGAAACGATTCCCAAACCATTGAGCACGGGAACGGCCACACCAAGCCCTACAAGGTAGGAGCCGGGTGGCAACGCTAGGATGGCGCCCGCAAATCCTGTGACTCCCTGTACGATATTCGCCGCAAAGATTGACAGATAGAAGAGAAGCTCGTTCATCATGCATCTGAATCGTGAGCCGTGCCAGCACCGCTCGGCTGATCTGCTTGATCGGTTGGCGCAGCGATTCCTTGCACAGCTGCGTCAGCCTCCCCGACAACTCGAAAGCCCGTATTGCTCGATTCGTCTTTTCTTGATGCAGCCTTGAGCCCTTTTACACAAGCCGCCATGAGCAGTGCAACGACAGCTATCATAGGCAGGCCAGTCAACACGGTCGCCGTTTGCAAAGTTTGCAGACCACCAACCAGCACGAGCCCCAATGTGAACAGCAGCAAGAGGATGGCCCAGGTCATGCGCATCCATCGCTTTGGCTGCTCATCTCCTGACAAGTTATCAACGCAGGTCGAGGCGAGGACGTATGCCGTCGAATCGATGCTCGTCGCGCAGAACACGAACAGCAAGACGATGTATGCAACTTCGATTGCTGGCGCAAACGGCATTGTCTCGAGAATCGCGTAGAAAGTCTCTTCCCTGCCAGCTTCAACGAAGATCGACACGAGATCGACAGCGCCGCTATGTTGAAGCGAAACCGAATACGACCCGAACCATGCGAAGCACATCATGCAGGCCAATGCGCCGAACACCATCATGCCCCCGATAATTTGACGTACCGTCCGACCGCGCGAGATGCGAGCAACGAATAACCCCATCATCGGTGCATATGTTAGCCACCATGCCCAGTAGAAAACGACCCAGTTCTGGGTAAAGTCGCTCTCGCCGAATGCATTCACGCCAAATGCCAACTTACCGAAATTGTCGAGCATGAGCCCGAGACTACTAACCCACAGATGGATGGCGTCCCCGATGGGGTTGACCGTCGCCACAAAGATGATGACCGCGCCGAACAAATACACGTTGAACGTTGAGAGTCGCTTGATGCCCTTGTCGAGCCCCAGGTACACGCTCGACGCGAATACAGCAGTCCATACCAACAGGACCGCCAGGGTAAGCCACAGCCCCTCGGGAATGCCCGTGAGCTTGTGGATCAGCGTTGTGATGATCGGCACGCCGAGACCAAGGGCGCTCGATATGCCACCGATGACAGCGACATTTCCGAGGACATCGATGGCAGCACCCAGACTTTTGTCGCTCTGCTCTCCTATTGCCGGATTGCATGCCGTGGACAAGCGCAGCTTCTGCTCTCGGCGCACGTACAGCGCCAATCCCACCGCGATGACGCCGGGGATGTAGACGAGCCAAGCGAGAAAACCAAAAAGGAATTGGTCGGGCACAAGAGCGAACTCGAGCGCCTCTTCGCTCAAACGCTCGATTCCAAACGGCGGGGAATCCATGAACATGACCGGCTCGATGTAGGACATGACGACGAGCGCTGTACCAAGCCCGGCCGTGAACAGCATGGCTGCCCAAGCGAAATCGGAATACTGTTTCTTCTCATCGGCACCCCCGAGTTTTATGGTGCCCCAAGGCGATATTGCCACAATGAGAGAGAAGATGGCAATGCAGACAACGATTCCCAGGAAAAGCCAGCCGAAGTTACTACAAAGAGATCCGAACAACCAATCGACCGTGGCACTTGCTTGCTCAGGGAAACCAATGAGTATCACAACAAGAACCGCGACGGGTACAACGGATCCCACGAAAATAGGAAGGCTTACACGCTGTTTGTTCGAAGCGTTCATTTCGATCTTTCCAGTTTTAGCAAGCCAGACTGAACCAGCAGCAGAAGACCCAGACGAATCAGCTATTCGATCCGACGATTTAGTGACACGGCTAGAGCGTTCATCTTGCCGTTCCTCAATCTATCCATCTAATCTGAAACGGTCAAGAAGGGCAAGGCAAGCGATCAGCTCCTTGCCTTGCCCGTTGTAGTTTTCGTATTTTACGGCTCGACAAGCGCCGGAGCAGGCTGTCCTTCCGCAGGAGCGGATTCATCAGCCTCCTCCTCGACGACGGTGAAGCCCTCGATGGGTACCGTTTCGCCGTTCTCAATCCAACCCTTCTTGCGCAAGTCTTTGAAGAAGCTCACGACCATGATGATAACGACGATCGAAAGCGGCACGGAAGCAACGATCGAGACCGTTTGCGCTGGCGCAATGCCGCCGATGAGCAGCAGCGAAATGGAGATAGCGCCGATACCGATCGACCAGAAGATGCGCATCCACAACGGCGGCTCTTCATCGCCTTCAAGCGTCTTAGTGGTGATCATGGCCATGGAGTAGCATTGGCCGTTGAGCAGCGTCTGCATCGATACGAAGCCATAGATCATGAGCACGGGGAACAGGAACGTGGCGAAGGGGAAGTAATCCCACAGGGCGACGATAGCTGCACCCTGGCCAGATTCGGCGAGGATGGTGGCGATGTCAACCGAGTTCTTCACAAAGATGTCCATGCAGAAGCCCTGGAACACGGCAAAGAACATCCAAGAACCAGCCACGGATCCAAGCATGGCGCCGATGACGAGCTGGCGCACGGTGCGACCACGCGAGATCTTCGCGAAGAAGATGCCCGTCTGGATTGCGCATGCTAGATACCAGCACCAGTAGAACACGGTCCAGCCCTGAGGCGTACCCGACAAAGCATAGGGGTCGGTGTTCATAAACAGGCGACTGGCATACTGCACGAACATACCGAGCGCATCGGTGAACGAGTTCAACATGGTGGTCGTCGGTCCGACGATGAGCAGGAACGCGAGAATCGCAAAACCGAGCCAAACGCGGAAGTCGCTGAACAGCTTGATTCCCTTCTTGAGGCCAGCGTACAACAGCACAGCCATGAGAGCGGACCATGCCAAAATGACGCACGCTTCGGCAATGAACGGCGGCTCAAAGCCCACAACGCGCGAGATGATGCCGAATAGAGTGGGAACATTAACGCCCACACACGTCACGACCGAGCACAGGAGGCCGATCGAGAATACGGCATCGAACACCTTGCCCAGAGCACCTTTGGAGTTCTTTTCGCCGATGATGGATTCGCATGCCGTGCTCGGGCGCGAGTCATCGACCTTCTTGCAATACATCTGGTATCCGAACAGAACCGCGAGCAACACATAAATTGCAAACGCCGCGGGACCCCAGTGGAACAACGGGTAGAGCGACGCCCATTCCATGGCCTCGGGCGAGAACGGCTCCATGCCCCACGTGGGAGCAGCCGCATAGTAATACCATTCGATAGAAGTCCAGGTCAACATACCGAAGCCAGCAGCGGAGGTGAACACCATACCGACCCACGACATCGTCGAGTACTCCGGCTTCTCGTCTCCAAACCTTTTTTTACCAATAGGCGAAACGCAAAGGAATACGAGCAGCAGGATGACAATGAAGAAGAAGATCTGGAAGTACCAAGCCATCTCGTTGGTGACGAAGCTGAAGGCGACCCCCATTGCTTCGCCAGCAGCTACCGGGTCGCTTATGACCCATGCGCAAAGGGCCACGATGAAAATGAGCGGTGGAAAGAAAGTCCAAGGGGCGATTTTCCCACCCTTCTTGGTTTCGTTAGTTGTTGTGGAAGCCATTTTGTCTCCTTGTTGGAAAGAGCCGCCCACGTGCATGGCGCGGGCGGCGAGGTGTATCGGTTTAGAGGCTCAGCACCTTCTCCATATAGGAGGTGATATCGTTCTCGGTTTGAGCGTCGAGCAGGGTCTCTGGCGCTTCAGCCAGGCGACGCTTGTATTCGACGTTAGCTCGCTGAGCGATGTCCATAGAGCCTTCCGCAACCCATGAATCGTAGCTTTCACATTCGGAAATCGTATTGGCGAACGGATCCATGAAGTAGTCCATGGTGTCGTCGGCGTCCAGGTAACTGCCGCCGATGCCGACTTCCTGGATGACTTCGACCGAAAGGGCGTCATCGGAAAGGTCCATGCCGTTCTTAAGCGCGATGCAGCGCGCAACGATCTCTTCGTCGATGATGTGCTTCTCGTAGGACACGGTCATGATGGCGTCGAGCACGCCGAAGCATTCGAACAGGAAATCGCAGTCGGACATGACAGCCATGAGAACGTTCTGCATGGTCTCGAGGCCGGCCTGCGCGTCGACGACCTTCGCGTCGGACATGCCGCACATGTTGCGCGTTGGAACCTCGTAGAACTCGTGTGCCATCTGCAAAATCGGCGCGTTCACGAGCGTCATGTCTGGCGTGCCAGTGCAGTAGGTACCCTTCTTCATGTAGGCAATCGAAGACGACGGCGAGTAAAGCACAGGGGCTTCGGGGTTGTATAGGTAGGCGAACGTGAGGCCTGAAAGGATTTCGGCGTTCATCAGCACGGCCGTGCCGATCGGGCGCATGGGACCCGATACGCCGCCGAGGATGCAGGGCAGGTAGTGGATGCCCTGGCCGCGGGTGAGGTAAGCCTTCATCGTGCCGAGGGTCTTCGTTTCCCACTGCAGGGGGCTCAAGGGGTTCACGGGCGTTTGGCAGTACTGGCCCTCGACGCGGTTCTCGGGACCCGTGCCCTTTCCGAAGGCGAGCTGCACGAGGTCGAGGTACTGGTTGGCCTTCTCGAAGCCCACGTCCCATCCCATGATGGGCATGTCGGAGTGGCGCAGCGTCTCGCGACACACGAACAGATGCTTGTGGTCTTGTGCGACGTCACTGGGATCGACCGGATGCTGGCCGGCGACGTCGATGACATCAGATGCTTGAGCAAGTATTTGCAGATTTGCGACATCCTGCAGCGTGCCGCGACGCTTACCATTGTCGAGATCCTGGATGAAAACGGGACCATTATTGGGCTGCGCGTGAATGCCCTCGCCCATGACGATTGTTTTCTGCGGGTTGCGAGCATTGTATTGATAGGTACGCGGTGCGTTCTTGATCGCTGCATCGATGAGCGAGCGTGGAATGTGCACAGTGTAACCCTCGACTTTTGCGCCGTGCTTTTTGAAAAGATCGCACACTTCATCGTCGTGGAACACGACTCCCGTTTCCTCGAGAACCTTGCATGAAGCAGCGTGGATTCGCTCGAAGTCACCTTGGTCTAGATACGCCAGCAACGATTTCATACCTCACCTCTCCTCTCGGTTTAGGACTTATCATCATCGCGATGACTTAATGAGCTTAGTATTGTCATCGCGATGATTTATTACAATTGCAAGGGGGTTAACGGTAGTTTTTTCGCGGTTAACGGCGCAATCTCGCCATTATTGACAGAATGCGCTGTTTTAAGAATCTGCACTGATTGACAGTTACTCTGAAGAGAATCGCATGCTATCATGCTCTATAAATCAACGCGATGACTTTTGTTTTGCGCCAAACAGAGGGAGATGCATGTCGCTATCGCTGGAAGCAAGCCCAACGATACGCATCGCAGGGAACGATATTACAGATGAGAAAACGCAACGCACATCACACCAAACAGGAATACGTAGACGTCACGTGCAAGATGATTG
>CACZIP010000087.1 GCA_902781245.1 uncultured Coriobacteriaceae bacterium
AACCCATTCTGCATCCGCACCATGCCCTTGGCGAGCTCGCCGTTGGTGCCGTAATACGACGTGGATGAGAGCAAGCCGCGGTCATCGTACGTGTTCTCGAGGCGAGCATACAGACCCTGAACGGTCACAGGGTTGCCGAACTGGTCCTCGTACGAAGTCGAGGTGACCTGCCCGCCGCCATTGTACGTACGTTTCTGCTTGGCCCAATAACCATTGAACGGAATCAGCTGGTCGCTCGTGCCGTACAGCGTGATCTCACCCAGATTGCCACGATCGTCATAGGTGAAGGCCATCTTGTGGTACTTCTCCTCGTGATAAACAGGCTGGCCGTCGATGCCGTAGACGGCAATCTCGGTGGGCCTTCCCTTCGCATCTGACTTGACGGTCTTCTTGAAGTACCCGTCTGCAGTGATAATGGGCTGGCCGTTGACGCCGTAGTTCGTCTCCTCTTCGAGAATGCCTGCATTGTTGAACGTGCGGTCGATAACGGCAGCATACGTCCGTGACGGCATGGGCGTGCCCTCGGTGCTGAAATAGCGCGTCTCGGTCGCATTGCCGTTGGCATCGCGGTTCCACTCGATGCGGGAATAACCCTCGGCATGCAGCGTGGGCGCATTGTCGTGGTTGAAATAGGCTGCCGAGATGCGGTCGCCCTTCCCGTCATACGTATACTCGCCGCGATGGTACCCATCCTCGCAGTACAGAGGCTCACCCTCAGGGCCCATGAATTCCTCTGCCACCATGTTGCCGTTGCTGTCGTAGGCGCGCTGAGCTTTGCTGTAGCCGTTGCTGCTTACGGCCTCTTCACCCTCGGGCGAGTAGTATGTGGCTGTAACCAAATCGCCGCGCGCGGAGTATTCGTAGGCAGTGATGGCATACCAATCGGGGCCATAAACCGTGTTGCCGTCAGCGTCGACCAGGGTTTCACGAACCAGCCTGCCATTGGAATCGTATTCGTAATCGGTGCCGGCAACGCCGTTTTGGTTGGCCGCCACTTCACGATCGCTGTTCAGATAGCGCAAGCTTGTCACATGGCCAGTCTCATCGTAGGTATACGACTCGCCCGCCACGCCCGTCTCATCGATAGCGTAGTTCACACCCGACATGTACATGCGCCGCGTCATACGACCCCGGTCGTCGAACGTCAGGTCGTAACGGTCGATCTTCATGCGGATGGGTACGCCGTAGTCGTCGGTTTGCGTGGTGGGATACACCTGGTCGCTCGTGTACTCGTTTTCCTGGAACGAGACGTACTGCAGGTCGGTCGTATATGCATAGGTAATTTGAGGGACGCCGTTGCGATCCTGGAACTCGACCGTATCGGGATTCCAGTTGGACCGGCACTGATACACGGCCACCATGGGCTCGTCGACACGCGAGCCGACTGCCTCCTCGACAGGCGTGAGCCTGGAGTTCACATGGCTGAGCGTGATTCGGTGCGCTGCTCGCGTGGTCGAGATGACGTAGTGGTCGCTCGTAGACGAGTATTCCGACTGGGAAAGCTCGCCAACGCCTTGCGGTATGCCGTTGACCATGACGTAATCCGAGAAGTGCTTCTCGTGTGGCAGGAAGTAGCTCCATGCCCACACACCTGCAGCCACAACCAACGCTGCAAGTGCAGCAACGCCCGCTCGAATCAAGCGCTTGCGCTTGGCATCGTGGTCGAAAATCTCGCTGAAGTTGCTTATGCCTAAAAGCGACGCTACAAGCCGCAGGAAGTCTTTGCGGGTGTTCGCATTGAGCAAACGTTTGTCTTTGAAAGACTTTTTGCTTTCCTTGACGGTCTTGTCCGCTTTGTTCCATCCGCGTAGGTCGCGGAAGATGTCGTCTTTTTTCACCCAGTCGCGCACGAGCGGATGGAAACAGTCGCCCACCGCGGGATCACCGTCCACAACGACTAGAAGAATTTGATCGCGGCGACCTTGTTTGAGCATGTACGCGATTTCGTAGCCGACGAAACCTGACACCTCGGGATTTTCCATCCAGTCGTCAAGCGTCCAATCTGCGATGACCGATGGATCGGCATCCCAGTTCAGCTGCTCGCTGTAGTGGGCAGCACTGGCCTTCGAGCACAGCAGCACCATCCAGGCGGAGTTATCCAGCTTGGTGCGCATTTCTTTCTGCAGGTCCTTGGAAGCAAACTCGTTCGAATCGATGCAAACCGGCTTGATGTACTTACGCTCTATGCCGTAGTCGGAGCGGATCTTGTTGCCGATGCGGTAATGCTCCATTTTTTTGAGCAGCATTTCCGCAAATTCGTGATCGGTCGAGCGATGAGACAGAAACGCGATGTAATGCTTGAGGTTGATCTCCTCGACAGTCTGAGCGAACTCGACTTGCTCATTTTCGGCCTGGATGCCGCCAGCTTGAATAACAACACCTTGGGTGTCTTCTATTTGAACCAGATCTGTTTGCATGGGGTCGGTCATGTGCAGCCTTTCTGCAGGTAGCAAGGCCAACGGGCGGTTTCATTATACCTGCAGTCGGAAGAGCGTGGCATTTGCGGGCACTGATACCTAGCGCGCTTCGTGCAAGTAAAAGGCATCAATCGCCACTCAAGTGCGAGCACGGGCCTCGAACTATTAAATAGAAGGCACGATATCGAATTTATAACCAAGAGCGTTTAAAACCTTCAGGACGGTGCCAAACGGCGAGGAACGCCAAACTCATTCAGGCGAACACGAGCTTCTTGCCTTCTGCGACGCACTGCGCAAGGTACAGATTAATAAGTCGCTGGTAAGGAATGCCCGTCTCAGCTGCACTGGCTTTGAAGTAATCGACAACGTCAACGTCGAGGTTGATGGTTATCTGCTTGTAAGGTTTCTTTGTATAGGGATTCGCCACTGATTCCTTGAAATCATATTCTTCACGCATCGACAAACCTCCAATACTGCCTCGTCTCGGACTTCGTTGCCCTGCGCGCCGATATAATGCGCACAACCGAACCGCTAGGTCCGCGTCGACAATGGCAAACAACCAACTCCCGTGCTCGCATGCTCATGCCGAGAATCACAAAACGTTCTTCCTCGTGGGAATGGTCCGGGTCGGCAATAACTCGCGCATAAGGATCGCCGAACACAATCGCTGCCTCTTCGAAGCTCACGTCATGTTTTGCTAGGTTGATTCTCGCCTTGTCAGAATTCCATTCGAAATCAACCATTGAACGCTTCTTTCTAATTATATCATACTTATTTTATAGTTATACTTAACACAAGCTGATGGACGCCCTACTCTACTTGACGGCCAACGTAACCTGCCAGCTAACCAAAAAGGGACTGTCCCTTTTTGGTTAGCCGAGCTCCAGCGGCGGGTTGGCGAGCAGCTCGTCGAACAGCTCGCGGAAGATGCCGGGGCGCTCTGCCTCGAGGATCGTCGACGCTCGCGTGCCAGCGTCCTTGGACGACGCGCCGCACAAGAATGCGCGTTCGTTGCGAGTTCCATAGTCGAGCGCGATGTAGCGGTCGTGCACCTTGCCGCACGTGCGGACGAAAGAAACGTCGACGCCTGGGTACTCGGCTCGGAAAGTCGCGAGTTCGGCAGCGTGCAGGCCGCGCCCCACGTTGTCGCTCGCCACCGTGACGGCGACGCCCGGGTGCACGGCCTTGAGCGGAAGAAGCGTGCCGAGCCCGATGTAGTTGTCGACGATGAGGATGCTCTCGTGAGCACTTCCGTATAACTCGGCATGTGCAGCGGCAGCTTCAACCGGCTGGTTGTTGAGCAGCAGATAATCGCGCCGTACGGCGGGGTTGCCGAAGTCGAGCATCATATCGGAGAGCTCAGAGCGCGTGACGGCCTGCGCCAGCTGCTCGACGACCTGCGCCATCTTGGCGTCCGTCTCATCGAGCGACACACGCAAATCGAGGATGTCACGCAGATTGTCGGTAACCCGCATCGAGAGTAGGAGAAACTCTCGTTGTCCGATGATTCCCTGGTTCTCGATGACGTGGTCCTTCATGTGCTTGAACAGGCGGATGAGCGCCTTGCTTTGCCTGGTTGCAAGCTCGCCCTTGAGGACCGTCATGAGCATGTAAACGCCCTGCTCTGTGAAAGCGTAGGGAAGATAGCGGGTGCCACCCCAACTTGAGGTCGAATTTTTCGACCTCAAGTTGGTGGGATTATCCTGCTTGGATCTTGAGGTCACAAATTGTGACCTCAAGATTTCAATCTCTTCCTCGCTTACCTGGAACATGAAATCGTCATCGAACTTCTCGATGTTGCGACGAACTTGCTGATTGAAAGCCTTGGTCGTGTACCCGTAGATTTCGGCGAGTTCGAAGTCGAGCATCACCTTCTGGCCTCGCACCACATGGATCTTGCCGCGCAGCACGTCCTCGTCGATTATCGCGACGGGGTTAGCGCCCTCGGATCCGGTCTCCGTCCCAATAGTCGTCGAATCGTTGTCGCCCATTTGAACACTCCTTTCCAGCCGCATAGCACGGTCAACTAATGCGCTAACCAAAAGGTGATACCCTTTGTTGGCTAGCATGGATGGTGATGTCCTCGGGAAATCGAGTTAGAAGGTTGCTTGATACCGCACGCCGCACTTGGCGGGAGAACCTTCTGCCGGAAGGATGCGACGAGAGCGTTAGGCTGTATTTGAAAGATGGCTTGCGCGCATATCCACGCGCCGCCTGGCGTGATGACCCTAGCTTGTCGTCGCACTACAACAATACCAAACATTTGTTCTACTTTCAACCAGTCGTTGAGCAGGCAATACGATTATCTTCCCTGCTCAGTTGGCCGTTTGAACTGAAAACAAATTCGAAATGTTGCTACCACCTGGAACGGAGCCGATATTAACCAAAAAGGGATTGCCTTTCCCGATAAGTAATACCCATCTTAAGGACAGTAGTATCATGAACCTGTTGGGCAAACTCGAGGAAAGGGTTCATCATGTGCACGGGAATCAGGTTCGTGGACGATAACGGCAACATGTACTTCGGTCGCAATCTCGACTGGAGTTGCTCGTACGGCGAGAAGGTGGTCATCACACCCACGGGCTACGCCCCGAAATCGCCTTTCGGGGCCGTTTCCCAGATCAAGCACGCCATCATCGGCATGGGCATCGTACAGGAAGATGTGCCGCTCTATTTCGACTGCGCCAACGACGCGGGCCTGGCAGTCGCCGGATTGAACTTCCCTGGGTACGCGCAGTACGAGACAGCACCCGTCGAGGGGAAGGCAAACGTCGCGGCTTACGAGTTCCCGCTGTGGATCGTCGCGAACTTCGAGACGGTCGACCAGGTTGAGGAAGCGCTCGCGAACACCGCCATCGTCGACAAGCCCATCAACGAGAAGTTCCCCTCGTCGCTGTTGCACTGGATCATCGGCGACGCGACGCGTTCCATCGTGGTGGAATACACCGCAGCTGGCATGCAGGTGTTCCATGACGACTTCGACGTGCTGACCAACCAGCCTGGATTCGCATGGCATGCGGAGAACGTCCGCAACTACATCAACGTAACGCCCGATGTGCCGGGACCATTGAGCTGGCGAACTGGCGAGCTCACTGCGTACGGCTCGGGTGGCGGCATGCGCGGCTTGCCGGGCGATTACTACTCCCCTTCGCGGTTCGTGCGCGTGGCGTACCTGAACGCGCATTATCCGCAGAAGCAGACCGAGGAGGAGAACGTCTGCCGGCTCTTCCACACGCTCACCGGCGTTGCCATGATCGACGGCGCGGCTCGCATGACGGATGGTGCGTTCGAGCTGACAATCTTCACGGGTGGCGTATCGTGCCGCACGAACACGTACTACTACTCGACCTATGACGACCCCGCCATCCGCTCGGTCGCACTGGCGGATTACGACGCGCAAGGCTCGCAGCTCATCGTGGCGGAATAGCGGAAAGGAACCTGGCTCTTCATTTGCGCATACGTGTACGCGAACACGCCAAGAAACGATATATCGAGAAACCGAAGCAGGTAAGCAATAACTGAATAGTCTCTGCAACAAAGACCTAGTCTCTGCTGCATGACAGAAAAGAGGAAGCCCGCCGAAGCGGGCTTCCTTGGTTGTGGCCTTGCGGAAGGGCGGAACCCTTCACATGTCACATGCTACAGGCTCGCAGGACCTGCCGGGACGAAACCGGACTGCGGGGCCTGTTGCTGCTCGTCGTCGCCATCGTTCTTGGTCGTCTTGCGCGTAGCGATTGCAAGGACGATGTTGATGATGCCGATGATGCCGAACACGATCGACCATTGGTCGAAGATAGCCATCGGCTGCGTCATATCCTGCGTCAGGATGAACAGGACGATCGATGCGGCAGCGGGGATGACGCTCAGGACGCGGCCGAGGTGCTTGCGCTTGTAGGTCTCGTCGTACTCGACTTCCTCGCCGTTGGCCGTCTTAGCGGCTGCGGTCTCCTCGTCGTCGCCCTCCTTGCGGTTGCGGCCGAACGCGAGGATTAGCATGATCGCCGCCAGAATCGTGGCCAAGACGGTGGCGATGAGGTCGAACAGCGACCACGTGCCTTCGCCCTCGCCGAGCGCATTAGCGTCGTCGTCGATCTGTCGAACCGTCGGCGTGCCGTTGTCATCAACCGTGACGGTTGCGGCCGGAGCCGGAGCCGGCTCGTCAGCTGCCGGTGTGACCGGAGCCGGTGTAGGCGTCGGAGCCGGCGTGGGCGTCGGCGTCGGCGTCGGACCAGGAGCCGGTGTGGCAGCGTACGTGATTGTGATCGTTAGATCCTGATCGGGCATCGTGCCAGTCAGCGACCCGATGACGTTGCCGTTGCTGTCGGTAGCATTGTAACCAGCAACGGTGGGCAGCGTCACGTTGTAAGTCTCACCTGTTGCATACTGACCGACAATCGATGTCGGAGGCGTCGAGCCGTCAGACATCACGAAGTTAATCGTCAGCGTATGCGTCGTCACAGGAGCCGCCTCGATGGTGAATGTGCCACCCTCGAACGTGACCGCATAGTTTCCTTGCATGGCCTCGCCCGTCGCGGTGATGGCATACTCACCAGGAGTCTCGCCTGCAGCGCGCGTCAATGTGTAGGCGATCGTGTCGGAGCCGATCGTTCCGGTGACAGTGGCGGTCAGCGTCGGATCTTCAGCACCTTCGACCTTGGACAGGTCGTTGGCCTTGACGGTGACAGGTTTCGGCGTGATCTGATACGTCTTCTTGACGTTGCCATCGTAGTTGCCCTTGCCAATAACGGTCACGGTTACAGTGCCGACGTTCGTGCAGTCATCGCTGTAGGTGATGGTGAAGTCGGTACCTTCAATCAATTCCTTACCAGACGCATTGTCTTTGACAGTAACCGTTTGCTTCTGCTCCTGGCCATTGTACGTTACGTTCTCAGGCTGCGAGATCTCGAAGCGCTTCGGTCCTTGCGGGTCATCTGGATCAAGCGGCGTATCGGGATCGATGGTCGCCTTCTCAATCTTCAACAGACCGTTGACGAAGGAGACGATGTAATTGCCCTGGGACGCAGCCCCGCTGACCACAACTGCGCCAGCTGTGTTCTGGACGTTGGTGATGTCCTCGACGCCAAATTTCACGTCGTAATTGACGGTATCGGTACCGACCATTCCAACGACGGTGGCGCCCTTGGTTTCAGCCGGCTTGCCGTCGTACGTCTTGGTCACATCATTTGCTGTAACGGTCACGGATTTCTGGGTGACCTCGAGCGTGCCCTTGACGTAGGTGATGTCGTAGCTGGCGGTCACGTCCTCGCCCTCGGCGTTGACGATCTTGGCGGCGCTGGCGACGTTGTCGCCGGTGCCGACCA
>CACZIP010000088.1 GCA_902781245.1 uncultured Coriobacteriaceae bacterium
GCTGCCGAGCTGTTTAACATCGTTGAGATCGGCGACGTGGTCGTCAGCCACTGGTAAGAGAGCGGCAAGGGAGCGCGCAATCATAGAACAGCCCCTGGATTCCAGGGGCTGTCTTGTTTACAGTGTCAAATCCGCGAACGTCAGATTCACGAGTGCGTCAAGGTCGACAGGTGCCATCTCGACTTGGCAGCCGATGCGACCGCCGGAAAACATGATCGTGTCGTAGAGCTGGGCGGTTTCGTCGATGCACGTGCGGAATTTGGTCTTCATGCCCACAGGCGAGCAGCCTCCGTGAATGTAGCCCGTTAGGGGCAACAATTCTTTCGACTTGATCATCGCGATTGATTTTTCGTCGACCGTTGCAGCTGCCTTCTTAAGGTCGAGCTCGCAAGCGACGGGGATCATGAACACGTAATGCTCACCCGATTTGCCCTGGGTCACGAGCGTCTTGAACACGCGGTCGGGGTCTTCTCCGAGCGTGGCGGCAACATCGACGCCCGATAGCGCTTCCTCGCAATCGAAGGTGATGAAGCGGTGGTCGAGTCCTGCAGCCTCGATTTCACGCAGCGCGTTCGTCTTGCGCTCTTTTGCCTGTTTTGCCATATCGATCCTGTGGTAACCGAAGGGGATAGTCTATTGATGATCAATCGATCTTCTTCTCGAGTTCAGCGCGTAATGCCCTCAGAGCATTGCCGCGATGCGACACTTCGTTCTTGCGCGATTGCGGCACCTCGGCCAACGTGCACGTGCCCTCGAACACATCGGGCCAGAACAACGGATCGTAGCCGAAACCTCCAGAGCCTTGTTCGACATATCCGATGCGGCCTTCGATGGTTCCGCGGGAGATGGTTTCGGCGCCATCCTCATCGATGAATACGAGCGTGCATACGAAGCGGGCTGTTCGCGCATCGTCTGCCACTCCTTCGAGATCGGCGACCAGTTTGCGGTTGTTGTCGGCATCCGTAGCATCTTCGCCAGCGAATCGCGATGACCAGACGCCTGGTGCACCGTCAAGCGCGTCGACCTCAAGCCCCGAGTCATCGGCGAGTGCAGCCATGCCGTTGCAGGCCTCGTGCGCTGCGAGAGCCTTGATGCGCGCGTTGCCCAGAAATGTGTCGGCATCTTCTGCCGGATCTGAATCGACTCCCATCTCGCGAAGCGTTTTGAACTCCCAACCAGGGAAATCGAGCGCATGTGTGATTTCTGAAACCTTGTGGGCGTTGTTGGTTGCGAGTACTACGGTTTTCATGCTGTTTCCTTTCATTGACACACCGGTACCAGGTACCCGTGTGTCATTCATTTGATACATCGGTACCAGGTACCTGTGTGTCACTATCCTTTCATGGAGGCTCTCCACAGCCTCGATGCGTCAGTCTTTCGGCGTGCTATAATGCCACGTGCTGATTGGTGTCGGGACGTGGCGCAGTTTGGTAGCGCGCCTGCTTTGGGAGCAGGATGTCGCAGGTTCGAATCCTGTCGTCCCGACCATTTTAGCTTACATATGGGGTACAATTTGCCCTACGCAAACGCGGGTGTAGTTCAATGGTAGAACTCCAGCCTTCCAAGCTGATAACGCGGGTTCGATTCCCGTCACCCGCTCCACCGAAAGCAAGCCGTTCGTATGAGCGGCTTTTTTAGGAGTTTGAGTCGAGATGGATGGCACGGTCGGTCTCGGGGTCGACATAGTCGAAATCGAGCGCATGCAGAGGATTCTCGAGCGGACGAAATCGTTCGCCGAGAAGACGTTCTCCAAAGCCGAGCGTGCATATTGCGACAAGAAGTCGAATCCAGCTGCGCATTACGCAACGCGGTTCGCCGCCAAGGAAGCTGTTGTGAAAGCGCTCGGTACAGGCTTCTCGAATGGCATATGGGTGCGTGATATCGAAGTTGTTCGCGACAAGAAGGGCAAGCCTTCTGTCGTTTTGTCAGGACGCGCCAAAGAGGTTGCTGAAGAGCAGGGCGTGCGTGAGATCCAGATCTCATTGTCGTATACGCACACCGAGGCAGTTGCCTGTGCTCTGGCAATCACAGAAAGCTCCGTCCAGTCTGCTGAAGAGCGCAAAGATCCAATGGAAGAACTGGCAAAGCAGTTCAAGGAAACGCGAGGGATGCTCGATGAACTTTAACAGTGCGCTTGAAGAGAAGTTGCCTTGGCCCGACGAGGGCGTCAACAAGTACTCGCGCGGAAAGCTGACGGTCGTTGCCGGCAGTGCGCGTTATTCCGGCGCTGCCGTGCTCGCTGCGTTGGCGAGTCAGCGCATGGGTGCAGGCTACACTGAAGTTATAACCGATCCTTCGGCGGTGAATGTCGTGCGCCTGTCGTCCCCGTCCTTGGTCGTGCGCCCGTCGGATGACTGGAAGCCTGGCGAGCTCAAAGCAAGCGAACCGGGTAAACCGTGCGCCGTGTGCATTGGCCCCGGGTTTACGGGCGACGATGATGCCGCTGCCGACTTGGTTGCGCGCGTGCTGAAGAAAGCGCCGTGCCCTGTGCTCGTGGACGGCGGTGGGCTTGCGCGCTTGGCTACGAAGAAGAACCTGCATACGTTGGCCGCGCGTTTCACTGATGGCCTCACGACGGTCATCACGCCCCATGGTGGGGAAGCGGCCCGTCTGGCAGCCTCGCTTGGGTTGCCGACAAGCAATCCCGAGAAGCTCGCGGCAGGTCTTTCGCTTGCCACGCAAGCTATCGTTGTGCTGAAGGGTCCTGATACGTTCATTTCAAATGGAAAGCGCACCGAGTGCATGACGGCGGGAACGCCAGCACTTGCAAAGGCAGGTACCGGTGATGTACTTGCGGGCATGATCGCCTCGTTGTTGGCGCAGGGCATGGATCCGCTTGGTGCGGCTCTGCTCGGCACGAAGCTGCACGCGCTTGCCGGCAAGGCAGCAGCCGATCTGTACACCGACATATCGGTCGTAGCAGAGGATGTCATCACTGCAATTCCCCAGGCCATCCGAATCTACAATGAGTAGCTTTGACAGTCAAAAGTGGCTCATTGGGGACGAACACGTTGGCGACACACAGATACCAGGTACTGGTGTGCCACTTTGAGCGAGAGAGAGCAGCATGAACGAAACGCTGAGCTTGTTCGATGATGATGCACGCGAGCGCATCGAAGCGCTGCGTAAGGAAATCGATCATCACATCTATCTGTACTACGTGAAGGATGCGCCCGAGATCTCGGATGGCGCATTCGATTCGCTCATGCACGAACTGCGCGAACTCGAAGCCGAACACCCCGAGTTCTTCGACCCGAATTCGCCCACGCAGCGCGTCGGCGGAGCGGTGGGAGAGCAGTTCGCCCCTGTGCGTCATGAACGTCGCATGTACTCGCTCGATGACGCGATGAACATCGAAGAGCTCGACGCGTGGATGGACCGCGTGATCGACGCGCTCGGTGAGTTGCCCGAGCTCGTGTGCGAGCTCAAAATCGATGGTAGTGGCATTGCGCTCACCTACGAGGACGGCGCGCTCGTACGCGCCGCCACGCGCGGTGACGGCACGACGGGCGAGGACGTCACGGCCAACATCCGCACCATCAAGGACGTGCCTTTGCGCCTGCACGAAGCTGGGTTAGCTGACGTCGTGCGCGATGGATCGTTCGAGGTACGCGGCGAGGTCTACATGCCCAAGTCGAGCTTCGAGACGCTCAACGCTGCCGCTGAAGCGAACGGAAAACAAGGATTCGCAAATCCGCGCAATGCCGCCGCTGGCAGCTTGCGCCAGAAAGATCCGAAGATCACGGCGAACCGCGACCTGGCCACGTTCCTCTACGCCATTGCCGATGAGCAGGCCATCACTGCTGACGGTCAGGCCGAGCTGCTCGAGTGGTTGGGTGCGTGCGGTTTCCACGTAAACCCCGACGTCACGCGCTGCAAAACGCGTGAGGAAGTGCACGAGTTCTGCCAGCGTGCCGTCGAGCGTCGTGACGATTTGCCCTACGAGATCGATGGCGTGGTCGTGAAGGTGAACTCGTTCACGCGCCAGGCGGCCATGGGCTATACGGCTCGTGCTCCGCGCTGGGCAATGGCGTTCAAGTTTCCGCCCGAGGAGAAGGCGACCAAGCTTATCGGCATCACCGTGCAGGTCGGGCGCACGGGTGCGCTCACGCCTGTGGCCGAGTTGGAGCCGGTGTCGGTGGCAGGGTCGACCGTCGCGCGGGCGACGCTTCATAACGAGGACGAGGTTCGTCGCAAGGATGTGCGCATCGGCGACACCGTCATCGTACGCAAGGCCGGCGACGTGATTCCCGAGGTGCTCGGTCCTGTCGAGTCGCTGCGCCCTGCGGATGCGCGGGAATGGCGCATGCCTCCCGAGTGTCCGAGTTGCGGGTCGCCCGTTATTCGCGAGGAAGGGGAAGTGGCATACCGCTGCATCTCGATTGACTGTCCTGCGCAGGCGCAGGAGCGCCTTGTGCATTGGGCAAGCCGCGGCGCGATGGACATCGACGGCATGGGTGACGAGATCGTTGGGCGCCTTGTCGAATCGGGTCGCGTGACCGATGTGGCTGACTATTACTCGCTCGACGAGATTGAGCTTTCGCTACTCGACATGGGTCGCGTGAACAAGGAAGGTAACCCCATCCGCCTGGGTGAGACGGTAGCCAAGAAGCTCGTTGCGCAAATCGAGGAGAGCAAAGCGCGTCCGTTTGCGCGTGTGCTCTTTGGCATCGGTATGCGCCATGTGGGCAAAACCGTGGCTGAGGCGATCGCCGCAGCGTTCCCAACAATTGATCTGCTGATGGAAGCCGACGAGGAAGCTCTTGCTGCTGTCGAGGGCATCGGACCCAAGATCGCTCACAGCATCTACGTGTTCTTGCGCACGCCGCAGAACAAGCAGGTCATCGAGCGTTTGCGCAAAGCGGGTGTCAACATGGCCGATGAGCCGACAGATAAGGGCGAGCAATTGCCTCAAACACTTGCAGGTTTGACGTTTGTGCTGACCGGCGCGCTTGTGCAGTCGGGTATGACCCGTGATGAAGCTGGCGCGCAACTCAAAGCGCGCGGCGCGAAGGTATCGGGCAGCGTGTCAAAGAAGACGAGCTACGTCGTCGCTGGCGAGGCCGCTGGTTCGAAGTATGACAAGGCCATCTCGCTCGGTGTTCCCGTTCTCGACGAGAATCAGTTGCTCGCAATCCTCGAAACAGGCGAAATTCCCGAATAGCGAACTGTTTGGTAAATAGGGGAGGCTTCCTTTTGGTTAGTGGGGACCCGGTCCCAAAGAACCAAACGGGGGCCTCTTCTGTATTCAGGGATAGACCCCAAAAAACCAACTAGTGGTTCATTATTCACGTTTCGTAACATCTTGTGCCAGTTGGTCAGAAACTTTATCTGAACGAAAATTATTCTTGACAAAAAATAATTACTCCCGTAAAGTACAACTCGGCAAGAAAAAGATTCCCTCCCACGATTCTCCTTTCTCGCCTCACTCGTCAGGCCAGGGCCGTTCTTCCCCCTCAACGGCCCTGGCCAAATTCAAAGGGCGCTCCGCCATACAGCGCTCCTAACTCGGCAAGAAAGCCGCACAATCCTCGGTGCGGCTTTTTTGTGCGCTGAAGTCTCAGGCCTGCTGAATCGCGCCCTCGACGTATGTGGCACATAAGTACCTGGTACCAGTGTGTCCTAGTGTGTCACAGCCATGAAAAAGGCGCCGGGTTCTCCCGACGCCTTTGCTTGCGCGTTTTATCGCGGCTGGCAACTAGTGACGGCCGTGATGCTTGCAGTGGCCGTGGCCGTGACGGCGGCCGTGCTTGTGAGCCTTGTGGCCCTTCTTCTTGCCGTCGATGCCGGCTTCCTTGCAGGCGACGATCAGCTTCTCGTTGATAGCGTCGAGCTGGGCGCGCTCCTCGTCGGTCAGCGTGGCGAGGATCTGCTCGGCAATCTTGTCCTGAGCCTTCTCGTGCTTCTCGGCAACCTCACGGCCTTCGTCGGTCAGCTTGACGGCATAGGTCTTCTTGCCCTCGGCATCTTCGATGGTGACGTAGTCGTTGCGCTGGGCCTTGCGGACGATGTCCTTGAGCATCTTGCGGTTCACGCCTAGGATGGCGGTGAGCTCGCGCTGAGTGGCAGTACCATCGGAATCGAGCAGCGCGCGGAGCAGGGCGCCCTGGCCACGCTTGTAGCTCTTCGGGCCGTTCTCGTGCTGCGACAGGCGGATGAGCTTGCCAGCCTTCTTCATCTTGATGAGAGTCTTGGTGTAATCGTTCATGTTGTTGCCTCTTCTCTTCTTAATAAATCCATTTCGGCGCAATGAGCCACTATAACGGTGTGTAAACGGAAACGAGCATTATTCACGCAACATTCAAAAATGATATATAGCACGAGGTCAAAGCGTAGAAATGATTATTCAAAATTGCGAAGAAAACAACGAGTTTCGTCACGTTACGTACCAGAACATCACGAATCATCACGCCGAGCAAGGATTACGCCGACGAAAAGAGCATCGTTGGTTTATTCAATCGTCATTCAAGAATAATCATAAACAGAATTATTTATATAAAAGGATAAAATGGACACGTTAGTTTCCCTATCTTCATTGATTGACAAGGAGGAGCAATGAAGAGCATTTCCAGAAGGAGCTTCGCCGCTGCAGCTGCGTCGGCTATGTTGGCGTTGACGCTGGCAGGATGCGCGTCGGGTACGAGCTCGTCAAGCGCGGCAGCGTCGAGTCAAGCTGCGAGTTCTGCGTCGGCAGCGTCGAGTGCTGCGGCAACCATGGTCAAGGACATGAATGGAGATGATGTCCTTGCGGCAGGCAGCGCCAAGAACGTTTTGACCGTCAATTCCGTCGCTACTCAGATGGTGCTCATGGTCGGTGGCGAAGATGCCGCTGCCACGGTTGGCCAGGGCTTCCAGTATGGTGACGACAGCCTGAACAAGAAGATGTTCCCGGGCTTGGGTGACCGCAAGACCTTCACGCGCGATGACGCAACGGTCGAGAACGTGGCTGCTGTCAATCCTGGCCTCGTACTCATCGACGTGCCTGATACCGTCACTGCCCTGCGTGGAGCTGGCATCCCGACGGCGTTTCTTTCAGTGACTTCCCCTGAGACCATCATCCAGGCTATCGAGATCGTCGGCGACTCGCTCGGCGGCGATGCTGCCACGGTTGCGGCCGACTATGCTGACTACTACAACGGTGTGCTCTCCGAGATGTCCGCCAAGTCGAAGAACGTGGCTGACGCTGACAAGCCACGCGTCATCTATCTGCGCAACGAGACCAAAACCATCGGCGCAGGCTCCATGCCCGACAACTGGATCACTACGCTGGGCGGCATCAACGTTGGTGCCGAGCTGGGTGCCAAGGGCGGTGCTGGCAGCGATGTGACCACCGAGGCTATCATCGGCGCCGATCCCGACGTCATCATCTGCGAGAACCCCGATTTGCTGGCCACCATCACGACTGATGCGCAATACGCCAACATGACCGCCGTCAAGAACGGTGCCGTCTATCAGGCTCCACTTGGCACGGCCGTGTGGTCGATGGGCACCGCTGAGGCCCCGCTCATGGTCTACTGGGCTTCGCAGTACATCAACCCCGACCTGTATCAGGGTATTGACGTCGACCAGAAGACCACGGAGTTCTTCAAGCAGTTCTACGGCTACGACCTGTCGAAGGCCGAGTTGGACACCATTTTCCATCGTTAGAGTTTCCTTCCCTTCCTGGGCCGCCTTCGCCAACCGGCAGGGCGGCCTTCTTTTTGTAGTCATTGGGAATTGGAAGAAGCTTGACACAT
>CACZIP010000089.1 GCA_902781245.1 uncultured Coriobacteriaceae bacterium
TTTACAGATTTAACATGTATCAATATTTTTTTACACCAGGAGGTATAACATCGATGTAAGAATTTTAGAAACTGTTGACCCTTCTACCGGCGAGCCCGTATCTGTTATTGTTGCAGGACGCGCAAGGTCTGCTGCTAAGGCTGAATTCCGCGACAGGGATAAGTTCCGCCGCGAGAATTCTCCCAAGAATCCTCGCCACGTTGGCAAGGATAGCCGGAAGAAGTTCCGCCGGGAACACTCTTCCCGCGAGCGCCGCAACCCCGGAATGTCACCGAGGGAAGTGGCTGCGGAACAGGCGATGAAGGAATACGACGAGCATGTTGCAATGCTCACAAAGGCGGTTCCCGACCTTGAGCAGGCAATTGACAGTGAATATTCGGACAATGCAGCGCTCAAAGCAAGAAATGTTTTACAAACCGCGCTACAAATCAAAGGACTTTTGTAGGAAGATATAGGCTGATGATTCGTGTGACCACAACGCCGCACAAACACGAACACGAAGCATGAAGGAGAGCAAAGTGACAGGCAACATGACAGGAAGGACGCTCAGCAACCGCTACCTTGTCGGCGAACGCGTCGGCATAGGCGGGATGGCAGAAGTCTATCAGGGACAAGACAGGGTCCTCGGACGCACGGTCGCTATCAAAATCATGCTTCCCCAATATGCGGAAGACGAGAACTTCCGCACAAGATTCCGCCAGGAAGCGGCAGCTGCAGCAAACCTGCAAAGCCCCTACATCGTCAACGTATACGACTGGGGTCAGGATACTGATACGTCGTTTATCGTCATGGAGTTCGTGCGGGGCTCCGATTTGAAGACCGCCATACAGCAGCGCGGTGCCGTCAACCAGCGTAAGGTTGCGGAAATCGGCTCGCAGGTCTGCCAAGCACTTGCCGTCGCGCACAACCTCGACATCATTCACCGCGACATCAAGCCCCAGAACATCATGGTCCAGCCGGACGGCAACGTGAAGGTCATGGATTTCGGCATTGCACGTGCCAAGAACTCGGTTATGGCAAAGACGTCGGCTGTGCTCGGCACCGCCCACTACATCTCCCCCGAACAGGCGCAAGGCAAAGAGCTCACAGCTGCAAGCGATATCTATTCGCTTGGCATAGTGCTTTACGAGGCTGCTACGGGCAAGTTGCCCTTTGACGGACCCGACGCAGTGAGCGTTGCGCTTAAGCAGGTGCAAGATCAGGCTGTACCACCACGCGAGATAAACCCCGCAATCGACCCCGCCCTCGAGAGCATCATCATGAAGGCGATTGCGAAAGACCCGCGCGATCGTTTTGCCACGGCACGCGACATGCGCAGCGCACTCAACGATTTCCTCGCAGGCCGCGCGGTCAGTCTCGGCGGCTTCAACACCGCTGACACCATGCTTATCAATGACAAGATTCCCGACATCCCGCCGGTTCCCTTCAACGGCGAGCAAACCGCCGTCATGAAGCCTTCAGGCGACCAGATCCGACAGAACAATTTCCAAAACAGCGGCGTCATCGGTCAACCAGGTGGCACCAACGGCTCTCAAGGCGGCAAATCCCGTCGCGGAGTGTTCATCGCATTGGGTGCCATCGTCGCCATCGCTATCATCGCCGCACTGTCGTATTTCCTGCTCGGCAACACCGTCAGCGAAGGCGCCGAGGTGCCTGATTGCGCTGGCATGACGCTCAACGAGGCAACTGCGGCTGTCGAGGACGCGGGCTTCAAGGTAGGAAACATCGAATACGCTTTCAATGACGCGATACCCGCCGATACGGTCATCAGCCAGTCACCGCGCGCCAAGACGAAGCAACCAAAGGATACGCCCATCAACTTAACTGTCTCGAAAGGCGTCGAGCAAGTTGAAGTGCCTGATTTGACCAACATGACGGCAAACGAGGCACGCGCCGCCCTGCAACGTGCAGGCTTCAAATACGAAGCTGGCACAGCCGAGCATTCCGACACGGTCAAAGAGAATCGCGTCATGCGCCAAACGCCTGAAGCAGGCACGAAAGCTGACAAGGGCTCAACGGTTATCTACATCCTCTCCGCAGGTCAGGAGACCATCGCCGTACCTGACGTCAAGAACATGTACGAAGGCGAGGCGACCGCTGCCCTGAACAACGCCGGGTTTGAAGTGACCGTCGATTACGCATCCGACAAGGATGTGCCTCAAGGCTGCGTTATCAGCCAGTCGCCTGCAGCCGGCGAGAAAGCGAAACCCGACTCAACGGTCAACATCAAAGTCAGCACGGGCGTGCAATACTACTACGCGATTGCATACGTTAACGATCCGTCAGGCGGCTACGTCACTCCCGAAAGCACCCAGGTGCCCGAGGGCGATAGCGTCACGTTCTCCATCGCGGCGAACTCCGGATACCACATTTCCAGCGTGGTCGACTCGAACGGGAACTCGTACGGCGCCTCAAGCTCCGTGACCATCAGCAACGTCAAGGGAGACCTCAGCTTGTCGGTAACCTTTGATAAGGATCCGACGCCAACGCCAACACCCTCATCGAGCTCGGCAGCGTCAAAGACATCCGGCTAGCCGATTTGGTACAATACCGCCTACGCCCCAGTAGCTCAGGGGACAGAGCACCGCTCTCCTAAAGCGGGTGTCGGCCGTTCGAATCGGCCCTGGGGCGCCATGAATACAGAAGGGCACTCGGCATTTGTGACGAGTGCCCTTTGCATATACGGTTATGTTCAGTATTTAGGCGGGGACGGCTGTTCCTGCTGTTCATACACAGGTTGTATACTTTGCAAAAAGTGCACAGTGCACCTTTTGCAGATGTCAAGACCTGTTCGAGGCTGGAAAGCCAACCTCGAACGGAGAAGGGCGAATTGAAGCTTGGATGGTATGGATAACGAGCGGAAACCGTCGCACAACGCAAACCCCAAAGGCGCTGGCGAAACGAGTCGTGATATTGCGGCCCGAGGCCACCATGCTCTGAAGGACACCGCAGCATCTTCCAGCGTAACCAAGCTGCAAGCTGCGCCCGTTGAAGGACAAAAACACAGCCCCCTCTTCCGCACGTTTCGCAAAACGTTGCTGATGCTCGTCATTGTTGTAGCAACAGCCACCATCGTGGTAACCATGGCGTTTCCTATCCTGCAAATGTCGGGTGCATCGATGGCCGACACGCTCCACGACCAAGACGTCGTCGTGTCGATGCGCGGCAGCGACTACAAAGCCGGTGACATCATCGCGTTCTATTACAACGACAAGATCCTGGTGAAGCGCGTTATTGCGACATCGGGTCAGCAGGTCGACATCGACCCACAAGGCAATGTTTCTGTAGACGGTGTTCAGCTCGACGAGCCATACGTTTCCGAGAAGGCGCTTGGCGATTGCAACATAACGCTACCCTACCAAGTACCCGACAAGCGCATCTTCGTGATGGGAGACCACCGGTCGGTGTCCATCGACTCGCGCAATAAAACAGTCGGCTGCATCGCCGAAGAACAAATTGTCGGAAAGCTCGTGTTTTGCGTCTGGCCGTTTGAACGGTTCGGTTTTATCGTTTAGAAAGGTTACTTGTAGTCGATACAACAATCCCCTGCCACTATAATTACGGCGAAATGCAACATAAACGGACCAGCTGGAAAGAAAGGAAAGAGGGATGACGAAAGCCATGAAACGAGCGAGGTACCTGCTTGCATTCTTGGCCGCTGCTATCTTGGCGTTCGCCCTCGCAGGCACGGCACTTGCGGCGGACCCGCCGAGCACGCCGAGCATTACGATCGAAACCACCTCGACCACCGGTGAAGCGGCAATCGACACGACCGCGTACACGTGGTATCGAATCCTGGAGGCCGACATCGAGGAAGATCCGTCGCAGAGCGGCCCCGACCAGAGCGGCGGCAAGGTTGCATACTACGTCGACACGCAGGACAAGGTTGATGCACTCGTAAGCACGGGCCTGTTCAACATTTCGCAAGTCGGAAACACCAACAAGTGGTATGTCGAGCTGAAGGATTCCACGACATCCGCCGCCACTATCGCGGAGAAATTCGCGGATATGGACTTGAGCGCGTTTGCGACTGGCACGTTCCACCAGGATAATCCAGGTGGAACCGCAACGACCGGGTCCGTGGATCCTGGATACTACTATGTAACGTCCACCGCTGGAACCAATGCTTTCATTCAAACGCTGAAAGCCGTCACCATCGACGAGAAGAACACCTTCCCGCCTGTCACAAAGACGGTCGACTCAACTGATGCCAATGCTGAAATCGGCGACGAAATCACATTCACAATGACCGTCCAGATTCCCACCACAGCCAATGATACGATTGTCCTCACCGACACGATGGACAATGGCCTGTCGTTCAAGTCGATCGGCTCCGTTAAAAACAGCGACAATACCGACGTTGCTTACACTCTTGATCCATCAGCACCTACGACTTCAGACAAGACGTTCACCATCACGTTCACAGCAGAAACGGTTGAAGCCAACAAGGGCAAAACGATCACCATCACCTACACTGCCGTCCTCAACAACAATGCCGTCGTGGGTGACGCAGGCAACAAGAACACCGTCGTGCTCGAATACGGCGACCACTACAAATCTCTACCCAAGGAAGCCATCACCAAGACCTACTCTTTTGATTTCGACAAGGTCGACGGAGCTGACACGTCCAAGAAGTTGACGGGCGCAAAATTCAAGCTGACACGCACAAACAGCACGGAAGGAGACCCCATCGAGCTTATCGAGGTCGAAGCGGGCAAGACGTACCGCATCGCCATGAGCGAAGACACGGATACGCCAGTAACAGAGATCACCACCAACGGCAACACGGTGACCATCAATGGCCTCGACACCGACGTCACGTACTATCTGGTTGAGACCGAAGCTCCGACCAGTTACAACAAGCTCGCCAACCCAGTCGAGGTCAAAGCAAAAGACAACGCATTCGCGCATCAAGACATCAAGAACAACAAGGGCTCCGTCCTGCCCTCCACAGGCGGTATCGGCACCACGATTCTCTACATCATCGGCGGCATTTTGATCGTTGGCGCTGTGGTGTTCCTAGTTGCCAGGCGCCGTGCGGCTAAGGCCGAAGAGTCCGCCCTCAAATCCGACGACCAGATCTAAACGCCACTCAGAGGGCTGAGGCAAGCAATCCGCCTCAGCCCTCGCTCCGATGCAATCGCCCGTTGCGCATGTAACCACATACACAACAGACGGGTGCATTGGTCCGAAAAGCACTAAGGGATCCATGGGCGAAGCAAGGGAAATACGAAATAACGAAACAATGCGAGCGACGAACGCCAAGCGCAAACGCAGCTCGAAAGCGCCCACCGTCATTGCGATCATCGTGCTGATGATAGGCGCGGGCATCGTTGCGTATCCGACGGTCAGCGACTGGTGGAACAGCTATCACCAGACACGCGCCATCGCCACGTACGTCGTTGCCGTGCAGGAAACCGACCCGGAGCAAATCGAAAAGATGCTCGCCGACGCGCACGATTACAACACGCGCTTGGCAAGCAAGCCCAACCGATACACCATGTCCGATGCAGATAAAGCAGAGTACTCATCGTTGCTGAATCTTGCAGGCGACGGCGTGATGGGCTACGTGCAGGTGAACTGCGTCGGCATAAACTACCCCATCTACCACGGCATGGAAGAAAACGTCTTGCAAATCGCAATCGGGCATTTGGAGGGCACCAGCCTTCCCGTAGGTGGACCGACTACGCATGCTGTCATCAGCGGTCATCGCGGCTTGCCAAGCGCCAAGCTGTTCACCGACCTTGATAGAGTGACCAAGGGCGATACCTTCACCGTAACGGTGCTCAACCAGACCATCGCATACGAGGTGGACCAGATCAGCGTCGTGTTGCCCGACGATCTTTCAAACCTCGACATTGCTGCCGATAAGGACTACTGCACGCTGGTCACCTGCACGCCGTACGGCGTAAACTCGCACCGACTGCTGGTGCGCGGGCACCGCGTGGACAGCCTGGTCGACATCGAAGCCATAACGGCCGACGCAATTCAAATTCCACGTTACATCGCCATACCGGCGGTTGCTATTCCCATCCTGTTCGTGTTCTTGCTGGCAATGCTGATCTCCTACAGGCTCAGGCGCCCCACAGCAAGCAACGAGCAAGCAAAGGGACGAGTACGTGAGCATGCTTCGCGCAGCAACGAAGACAAAACGTTCTAACGAGGAACTGGAATGAAGGGAGAGCGCGTGCGTAAATTAAGCAAACGCCTAATTGGCTGCTTGATGGCGGCATGCCTGCTTGCCACATTTGCTTGGGGAGGGCAAGTTGCCTTCGCTTCTGGGGATTTTCCCCCAGAAGGCCCCGATACCCTAACGATCGCCGCCACGGCCAGCGACGACGAAACCCTCAAGAAAGACATCGCCAAAGCCGATGTCATCGTCGACGTGTACAAGGTTGCAGACGCCACGCCGAACGACACCTATGTGAAATACGACTACACCCTCATCGCCCCGTTCGGCGAAGGGGCCATTGACTACTCGAGCATGGACGCTACTACATGGCAGAAGCTTGCCGATGAGGCGGCTAAGGTGGTCACCGCCGACACGACGCATCAAACGGTTGCCGCCGACAGCATCTCGTCGCTGACACTTCCTGGCGACGGCTTGTACCTGCTGATGCCGCACGGCAGGGATGTGACGCCCGAATACGGCGAATCGGTAATAAGCACGCTGACCGCGACGGGTGAAATCTACGAGTACTTCTTCTTGCCATCGCTCATCGCTGCACCCACCAAAGAGGCAGATGCCAGCGGCACCATAAGCACCGCAGCCGATGCGGGCGACTGGCTGCGCGCAATCGCGGTAGCCTTGAAACCCGAGTACAAGGAGAAGCCCACGCCTCCCGAGCCTACGCCCCCCGAGCCGACCCCTCCGGTGAAAACCGGCGACAACACCGAGCTGCTCCCCTATTACATTGCCATGGCGACGAGCGGCGTACTGCTGGTTGCGATAACTCTCGGAGTCTTATGGCGTCGCAGGACGAGCAAAGCCAACGGACCAGGCAAGGGCGATGCCCGCTAGCGGCCCGACATCGAAACACGGCGAGTCCGGCAAGGGCGGGGGCGTTCTTCCCGCCCTTTGCAGCATCCTTGGGATGCTGTTGCTGGCGGCGGCCCTCATCCTAACGGCTGCGCTCGTATTACCGCCACTGTTCGGACAAGCACCCATCGACTTGGGCATTCCCTTTCTCGATTCTTACGCGCTCGTTTTCGAGGGCATCGTGGGAAAGCTGTACCTGGTATTAACCGCCGCTTGTGGCGTGATGCTTATCATGCTGGCTAATCGCTTGCGGGAGAGCGCCCGCACCCAAGCCGAAGGGCGGTCAAGTTTTAGCAAGCGAGCCAAAAACGCTGCGCTCATTGGGGTGATTGTGGTACTGCTCGCCGTGTTCCTGGGCTCCGCCGGCATCATCGCGTACACGAATTGGCAGTATCACGAAAGCGATTCGCTGTATACAGACGTCCGCAACGCATTCACCGAGGAAAGCGACCAACCAACTGGCATCCTAGACAACAAGCCACCCATTACGGTCGATTTCGCCAGCTTGCAGTGCCATTACACGAGCAGAAGCTTCAATCATAGGACGGAATTCAATAACATCGGATACGCCAGGAGCAAAGTTATCGGTTGCGGGCAGGTTATTTCCCCAATAATCCTTAACCTTTACCAGACGGCAGTATTCGCCTTGAACCCATTTCTCATATTTGTAGGGGCCGGTGCCGAT
>CACZIP010000090.1 GCA_902781245.1 uncultured Coriobacteriaceae bacterium
CCATAGACGTGTCGACTGCAATACCGTGGTCGACTGCACTGATGGAGCAGCCGTTGCCAAGGTGGCATGTGATGAGCTTGAGGTCGCGGAGATCTTCTTCGAGGAAATCGGCGGCTTGCTCGGCGATGTAACGATGCGAAGTGCCATGTGCTCCGTATTTGCGGATAGCGTACTTCTCGTAGAGCTCGTAGGGCAATGGATACATGTACGCCTTAGGCGGCAGTGACTGGTAGAAAGACGTGTCGAAAACTGCGACCATCGGCGTGTCCGGCATGTGGTGCTGGCAACCGCGAATTCCCATGATGGCTGCCTTGTTATGAAGCGGTGCAAGTTCAGCCATTTCATCAATCTTGGCGATTACGTCCTCATCGATGATGACCGAGCGGTCGAAATACTTTCCACCTTGAACGATGCGATGGCCAACAGCATCGATTTCATCAAGCGAATCAATTGCTTTGGTTGGACCCTCTGTAATCGCATTGAGCACGAGTGCGACTGCGTGATCGTGGTCGGGCATGTATGCTTCCTCGGTGATTTCGGCATCGCCGAGACCGTGTTTATGAACTGCACGATCAGAGCCAACGCTGTCGCAGAGGCCCTTTGCAAGAAGTTGCTGGGACTCAACGTTGATGAGCTGGTATTTAAGCGAGGAAGAACCTGCGTTGATTACGAGAACGTTCACGTAGATCTCCTTTTGGCTGCGTTTACGGTTGCATATATTTTAGCGAGATGTGTATTTAGAAAAATGCGCGTGAATCACCATTCGGCAAACGGCAAGCTTGTACCAGCTAATTTGCAGTTATGACAGCGTGGTGTCTCGAATCTGGTCGTCTTGCTGACCTGACAATTCGCCCATGAGCACATCGACTTTTTGCTCAGCTTCGAATAGTCGCTTTTGAAGTGAAGCTATGAGCGCCACGCCGCGTTCGTACGATTTCAGCGTGTCTTCGAGCTCTAGCGTGTTGCTTTCGATTTGTCGGATGATGCCGTCGAGTTCAGCTGATGCTTCCCTGAATGTCATTTCTTCTACGGGCCTTGCGTTATCCATGGCTGATCTCCTTGTTTCGTCCGAACAGGTCGATTTCATCAATACCGCCAACCTTGCAATCGAGGCGGCCATCTGCGAGCGACACGATTACGCGTTGCCCGATTTTTGTCTGTTCAATGCTGGATATTATCTTGCCACTATCGTCACGTGTTACCGAATAACCCCTGGCAAGCGTTTTGATTGGCGAGAGGTCTTCAAGCCTTGCAGCACTGCGAGCGAGCTCCGCTTGAGATCTTTCTGTGATATGCGGACCTACGGAGACAAGGCGCTGCCTTGCCGTAGCTACTGAAGTCGCATTCTTCTCGAGAACTGCAGGTACAGCACGGTTGAGGCGCTCCATCGATGCGTCAAGGGCTTGAGCCTCTGATGAGAACAGGAACGCGGGATCGCGGAAAGCAGGTCGATCTGACGCGCGCTCGATAAAAGCTTTTTGAGCCGCTATGACGCGACGCATGCCCGTTGCAAGCGCATCAGCTTGCGATTGGAATTGAACGTCGAGGGACTCACGCGAAGGACTCACCGCCTCGGCAGCTGCTGTTGGTGTCGAGGCTCGATAATCCGAAACCATGTCGGCGATTGCAGTATCGACTTCGTGTCCTATGCCCGTGACAACCGGAACAGGGCATGCTGCAATGGCCCTTGCCAGATTCTCGTCGTTGAAAGGCATCATGTCCTCAAAAGAGCCGCCACCTCTGACGATGAGAACAACTTGAGAGCCAGCATTGACCACGCAATGGAGACCTTCGATGATTCCTGCGGGCGCCTGTACGCCTTCCACAGGGACACCGGCAAGGTATATGGTTGCGATAGGAAACCTACGACGAAGGGTGCGCAGCACATCGTGAACTGCAGCGCTGCGAGGAGATGTTACAAGGCCTATCTTCTCGGGATAAAGAGGCAAAGGTCGTTTACGTGCAGGATCGGTCAAGCCTTCGGCCTGGAGCTTCTTCGCGATATTGGCAACTTTTAGCCTGAGGTTCCCCTCCCCTGCAAGGGTGATCGAGAACACTTCGAAGTTCATGCGACCCTTGGCGGCATAAAGCGTGAAACGACCTTCTAGTTCGACCATCTGGCCGACGGTTAGTTGCACGCCGCTGGCGCGGTAGCGGTTGTTCCACATCATGCAAGGAAGGCTGGCGCTTGAGTCTTTGACAGTGAAATACGCTGCCTTGTAACCAGCTTTAATTGAGACCTCGGACACTTCTCCGAGCATTCGAACCGTCACCGATTCGAGTGATCGCTTGGCAAGTGCCATGGCAGCAGAAACGCTCAGAGCAGCAGGCGCATGATTGCCCGAGCTATCAGGTATGTCGTTTTGCGGGACCGTCGAGGAAACGTCGGCCGTGGGAAATCCCCGGGAAACCATTGCTAGTTATTGCGCAGGCCGAGGAGGTACACGAGCTGGAGCAATGAGGCAAGTGCAGCGGCAACGTAGGTCAAAGCGCAGGCCCTCAGGACAGAGTATGAACCGGTGAGCTCGCTTTGAGGCATGTTGATGGACTTCATGTAGTTCATAGCACGATGCGATGCGTTGAACTCGACGGGCAACGTGACGATTTGGAACAGCACGACAAGTGCATACATGATGATAGCGAGGTCGATGAACTGGGTCATTTGGAAGAAGATGCCCATGAGCAACACGAAGATCCAGGCATTCGATGCCAGGTTTGCAACTGGCACGATGGCGCTTCTCACGTTAAGGGGCAAGTATCCTTGTGCATGCTGGCATGCATGACCGACTTCATGACATGCAGTTGCATATGCAGTGACTGTGCAGTAATCGAAAACGCTTGGCGAAAGCGCGATGGTCTTTGAGCGCGGGTCGTAGTGGTCCTGGCCTTCATTTCCCTTGACAATGCTGACATCAGTAACTCCATAGGTGCGCAACATCTGCGCTGCTGCTTGTGCGCCGGTCAAGCCACTGGATGAGCGAAACTTGGAATACTTGTTCAATTGCTGTCTCACGTATCCCGAGGCCCCCATGCCAAGTGCGAGGGTGACGATTATGAGCAACCAGTAGTAGGTCATGACGTTTCCTTTCGGTCAGTCTGTTTTCCTATGATTATAGCTTGATTAAAGAGAAAACGTTTGTTCGTAACCTCTTCGTATTCTAGTTTTTATTTACCTTTACATGCCCGTCTACAATTGAAAGCGAAAGGCGCCCTTCAAGCAGGTCGAGCAGCTCTTCCCCAATGAGTTCACGCCTCCATCCTTTGAGAATGTCGACGTCGTCGTAATGGCCACGTGCAATCTTGACGAGGTCTGAATGGCTTGCAAGTGTGGGAATGGCGATGTCGTAGTCTCGGGCCCGCAGTCTTACAATTGCCATGAGCAGATCGACGTTCGCATCGACGTTTCGTTCGCTTTTGCCAGGCTGCGGAATGTCAGGCCACGCTTCGGGCGATGAATCGAGGGCGGCAGACGTCAATTCGACGATAACGCGCGCGTCACGAGTTGTGATGCGCTCGCGAACGCCCCTGACCATGAACAAGTCGTCGATTCTCCTTGGTTCTCGCTTGCAAGCTTCTACGATTTGCTCATCTGTCAGTACCCATTTTCGAGGCACGTTTCTCTTGCGTGCTTCGATTTCGCGCCATGATGCCATCTCGCGCGCTGCTGCCATCTGGCGGCGGTTCAATTGCATGACGTGCTTAAGCTTCCTGAATCTTTCCCGTTCGTTTTCCTGATACGTCTCGGGTTTGCTCATTTCCTCGAAATCTGATTTAAGCCAATCAAGACGTCCTTTGCTAGAAAGGTCTTCGCGCATCTTGTCGTACATTTGAGGAAGATAGATGACATCATCAAGGGCGTATTGAAGCTGCGACTCAGTTAGCGGGCGTGAAGACCAATCGGTGAACGAGTCCATCTTTTTGAGCTTGACGCCGCATACCGAAGAGACGAGGGGTGCATAGCCGATTTGTTGAGTCTGCCCCAAAAGTGAAGCAGCAACCTGCGTGTCAAAGATTGGATGAGGAAGACATTCGAGATCGTAAAACATTATCTCGAGGTCCTGATGGCCTGCGTGAAATACTTTGACAATGCTTTCGTCTTCGAAGAGTTTGCATACGATGCGAAGGTCGTCGACAGCAAACGGGTCGATGATCACGCTCTCATCGCGCGTGGCCATTTGGAGGAGGCAGAGTTTGGGATAATACGTCTTCTCCCTGAGAAACTCTGTGTCAATCGCCAATACATCCGAGTTCTTCGACCGCTGCACGAATGCGGCGAGCTCGTCCTGCGATGCAATGTACATATGGTAAATCTCCAACTTGAGTTATTGTTCGTTTAAGCTACCATCATATCATCAATGCAATGTCGCGACGAAGATTGGGGTCTTCGTGAAACTGCTCATCATCATCAACATAGCTGCTGGGTTCGGCGATGGATCTGTATACGATTACCTCCGCATGGTTTGCAAGGATGGTGACGAGCACGCTTTGCGGTGCACAGACGGAACAACCAATGTGACAAAGCTCGTGCAGGATGCAGAAGATTTTGACGCAGTTGTCGTTGCTGGTGGCGATGGGACGGTTGCAGCAGTCACGTACGCTCTTGCAAATACGGGCATCCCGGTGCTCCCCTTCCCTTCCGGAACTGCGAACCTTCTCGCAAACAACCTTTTCTCGCCGTACGAGCCTCACGCTCTTGCTCGGATGACGCGCGAGATGGAGACGCTCGATTTCGATTTGGGAGAGATTGAGGCAGATGGGAAACGCTTCGGTTTCGGCATAATGGCAGGCGCAGGTTACGATGCGACCATCATGCACGACGCGCAGCCGTCAAAGAAGCTCCTTGGACCATTGGCATATTTCCAAGCAGCTGTATCGAATCCCACACCGACGGTTTCGAAAGTGAAGATTGATATCGATGGGAAAACGCTCGAACGCGAAGCGTTGGGCGTCTTGCTTGTCAACTTCTCACGCATTCAATTCGAGATTCCCGTAACCCACGGAAACAAGCCCAGGGACGGTGCGTTCGAGGTTGTAATTCTGAAATCAGAGAACGCGTTCGGGCTCATCCCAGCGCTCATTGCGTGCATTCGAGACCGAGAGGGCGAGTTTCCCGATCGAACCGATTCGGTGGAAGTGCATACTGGCCGTAACGTTTCCGTTTACGCAGACCCTCCCCTTCAGATTCAATACGACGGCGAATTGCAGGGTCTGACGACGCCGTTTAAAGCTCGAGTGCTCGATGGAGCTGCCCGTTTCATATTGTCAGGTGCAGGATACGAGTTCTTTACGCGCGAGAAGTAATTCGCGACGACTTAAGGGCCAGTCTAAACAGGTTCGCGATGCTATGCTGAAGTGAGGCGCACGCCCACGTAGCAGGCTTTTTCGGGCAAACCGGAGATCGAGTAGATCTCATCAAGCTCAAGTGCTGAAACCTTCCACACGTAGGTGCCGCTCTCTGTCTCGATAGTGCCGGTAGAGAACGTGTTGCCAGAGTCGTCGACACCTGATTCGGTTATGCTCGCAGTGTCGAACCCTTCCTTGATAACTGCGTTTTGAACAGCAATCTGCGGGTCGCCGGTCTTGAAATCGCAGTAGCGGACGATCATGGTCGAGTTTTCCCGATCAACACCGAGGGTCCACGATCCATTGAGGAGCTTCGTTGCTTGCGTAGCTTGCAGCGATCCGATTCCGTTCGCGTAAAGTGCGGCGGCTTCCTCCGCGGTCATGTCATCCGGAAGCTTGCAAACCATCAAATCGTACGAGTCGTTGAGCTCGGTCATGTCGTAAAACTTCAAACCAGTTTCGTTGAGGCTTGCCATGATGGTTTCGTTATCGAGCGGCATGAGGACTGCAACGTTGGGAAGTGTTTCTATCGATGCAGGACGTGCGAGGTTTTCCTCGATGGTTTTTTCGAAGGCCGCTGCCTCGCGGTAGGTATTGAGAATGGTTTTATCGACGAACATGTAGCCGATGAAGATGGCCGCTACAACTATGATTGCCGCAATGACCCGTTGAGCCATAGGCATGGAAAACGGACGCTTAAGCCCCTTGGCGTCAAGGTAAGCGATGTTGCCTTCTCGGTCCGTATAGGTCTTGCGATTCGTGTAGAACAGTCGATCCGCAAGCGAGTCGTGCAAAGCCATGGTGTACATCCTCCCAGGTATGTGCTCTGGGCATTATATCAAATCTAGAGAATTCGATAGTTTTTCGGAAAACCCTTTTGGTATACTGTGTCCGCTCCAGGGGAGTAGTTGGCGTGCGATGCGCGTGGCGAAGCCACCAGCAAGGTGCGAAAAAGGCACCTGGTTAGTCTTAAACAGCGAGACCTGTAGCTTGAGCCTAAAGGCTTGAGCTACAGGTCTTTTTAATGTGAGAGGTGAAAATGTTCGACTTGTCCATCTTTACAACAGCTGAAGCGTGGATATCACTCGTGACGCTCATGTTTCTCGAGATAGTTCTTGGTGTGGACAACATCGTATTCATCTCGATTACTTCTGCCCGCCTACCCCGCGAAAAGCAACACATCGGACGTAGGCTCGGACTTTTAGGCGCAATGCTCATGCGCATCGCGTTTCTCTCCCTCGCATCGTACTTCGTGCATATGACCACAAAACTATTCAGTATCGATCTCGGCTTCTATTCCCATGGCGTGTCAGTTCGCGACATCGTCCTATTCGTTGGCGGAGCGTATTTAATTTACAAGGGCGTTGTCGAGCTTCTGGATATGATGGCGCTCAAAGACGAGAAAGTCGAAACGAGCTCGAATCCGAAGGCGCGGAAGATCACTTTGCCGCGCGCGGTTGGGACCATCATGGTCATGGACATCGTCTTTTCTATAGACTCAGTAATTACCGCTGTTGGCTTGGCAAATCATCTTATTATCATGATCCTTGCCGTTATGATTGCCGTCATTATGATGATGGTGTTTATCGACCAAATCTCTGAATTCATTAATCGCCACGTCGAAATGAAAATACTCGCCTTGGTATTCATTGTTGCCATTGGTGTTTTACTTGTTTTGGCAAGATTCTTCTGGTTTGTAATACAGTTAAGAGCAGTTGACTTTCCCGCATTTGATCTGCCAACAAAAGCTATTTCAATACCGGTATCATCCGGAAGCTTGGTAATGTCAGGTGCACTTGTAATAAAGTGTGTTTTCTGAAAATTTATCATTTGTCTGTTCTCTGTGGAGGTATGACAGCCAAAAGCTGTTAAGTTTTAGGTCTGTATTTCAAAATTTCATAAATATAATATGCCTGATAAGGAATAATAAGACTAACGCCTCCAATTAGGAAAAAAGGCATATAAATAGGGGGAATTTCAGGAAAACCAAAGAAATGACAGCATATACCAACGAGAAGGAAACAAATGCCTATCCCATACAATATTTTTGTCCAGAATGGTGCTTTTACTACAACTTTCAAAATATTCTGTCCATTAAATTATTTGTGAATATGAATTTGAATGATCAAACTTAAGCATTCAAATAATAAAATCTAATAACTACTGTACAATTTTACTCTATTTCCATGTACTTTGTAAATGCAAAGGCACCCTG
>CACZIP010000091.1 GCA_902781245.1 uncultured Coriobacteriaceae bacterium
CCCCCACCACTGGCAGGTGCGCCGATGAGAATTCGGGGTGCAGCAATGCCCGCCATCAGACATCGCCCCCGCCGAAATCAGCGGTGATTATGTAAATGGGATTCTCGGCGCGCATCAGGTGGTACGAGCCCACCTTGTCTGCGCGCGCCACCGAAACCTGCACGATGTCGGCGTCTTCGATACCGCGGCTGCGCAGGCATTCGAGCAATGCGGAAAGCGTCTCGAGCGTGATGGCCGTAACGCAAATCCGAGCACGCGGATTTGCGCTCAGCGCAGTTTCAATGATGGCATCGAGATTTCCCGCAGACCCACCGATGAAAACACGATCGGGAGCAGGCAGGTCGGCAAGCGCCGCGGGAGCCTCTCCTTCCACCACCACAAGATTCGTCAAACCGAACGCTTCGCGATTCTTGCGCATCAGATCGATGGCATCGGCATTGCGCTCGATAGCACACACGGTTCCCCGCGAAGCAGCCAAAGCAGCCTCCACCGAGACCGACCCCGTGCCAGCTCCGACATCCCACACGGTATGACCAGCAGCAATGTGCAGCTTCGATATGACGAGCGCACGCACCTCTTCCTTCGTCATGGGTGCTTTGCCTCGCAGGAAGTCGCCATCAGCCAGCGACGGAGCGGCAAACGCCCGCGTCACAGGTCGCGGATTCACGGCAAGCATGACCGTCAGATTCTCGAACGCCATCTCGGCCAATTCCGCTGCCGTGCCCTCGACGATGCGCTCATTGTCGTACGACAGGCGCTCACCTGCCGCGACCCGCACATCACCAAGACCGCGCTCGACCAGGCTGCGGCAGATGTCGTCAACCTTGGTCTTGCCACCCGTGATGCAGAACGTCTTCTCACTCGATTGGATGGCGCCGACCGCATCGTGCTCGCGGCCGTGAGCCGAAACGAGCGTGGCATCCTGCCATGTTGTATGCAGTTTCGCGCAGAAATACACGAGCGAAGAGATGCCGGGGATGACCTCGATTTCGTAATCGCCCAATTTGTCATACAGCGCCGTGGCGCCGCTGTAGAAGCCCACATCACCTGACATGAGAATGCTCACCTGGTCGCAGGCTGCGTTGGCGAGGGCTTCGACGATGTCGCTCGGCTTGATGAGATCGAGCTTTTCACATGTCACGTAATCGAACGATTCGAGCAGACGCGTCGCCCCGATGAGCAGGTCGCTGTTCTCGATGGCGCGTTTCGCACCAACCGTCAGCGTGTCGGGGTTGCCCATTCCGATACCTACGATGTAAACCTTCATGCCCTGCTCCTCTTTCGAATGAGTCGGGGGCCTGACCCCTGACTCATTGTGCACAATGAGTCGATGCCCTGACCCCTGACTCATTAACTACAAACCGAACTGCGTCTCCAATTCGCGCTTCGCATCTTCCAAGCTCAAGCCTTCTTCCTGAATCGGGCGACGGATGACGATCAGCTCGGCGCCGCACTCACGCGCAGCCTCGACCTTCTCCCAGAAACCACCCGACTTGCCCGACGCTTTCGTCACAAGCGCCTTTATATCGAATTGCCGGATGAGAGCGCAGTTGAGCTCTTTCGAGAACGGACCCTTCATGGCAATGATGTGATCGAGGGGGATGCCGAGAGAGTCGGCATTCACAATCGATTTTTCCATGGGGAGAATGCGCGCGTAGAGCCGCTCTTGATAATCATCGACCGCTGCAACGTAAATCGACAGATCGTTGCTGCCCGTCGTGAGGAGCACGTTGCCCGTACGTGAGGCGACGAGCTGGGCTGCCTCGGTGGCATCCGAAACACCAATCCATGGACCTTCGGGCTCGCCTTCGCGTATGACGCGCAGAAGCGACGTCGATGTGTTTTCGCAAGCAGTCGCGATGCTCGTCGAAACACCCGCCGCATAAGGGTGCGTCGCGTCAACCACGCACGTAAATGTGCGAGTGCGCATGAGCTGCTTCATGGCATCTGGAAGCATGCGGCCTGTAAGCGACTCGACGTTCGGCAGCCCCTCGACAAGCGATCCGCCGTACTCGGTCAGCGAGCTCACGACAACAGAGCACGTGCCGCGTGCACTCAGCCATCCAGCTATCTCGCGTCCCTCGGTTGTACCGCCGAAGACGAGCACCTCTGGTTTGCCAGAGCCTTCCAACCCGCACCTCTTTCCAGCTTTTCGCAGAACATTCCTATTGTACGCGACAATGGTGCATTGGCGAAAACGCCGTAGGGAATTCGTCCTAATCGCCTAACGGACAGCTGGCAAATGTGGCTCGAAGCGGGCTATCAACCCGAAATGCTACTCCTGCACTTTCATAGCCAAGGCGAGCGGCACGCGGCGGATACGGCGCATGTGCAGGAGGGCCACAACGGCATAGGTGGCTGCCCCGATGAGAACTTCGATTGCGTAGGTTTGCGGCGCAATCCATATTTCAAGATTGCCCGAATACTGTGACATCATGACCTGCACGAGCAAGTCAATCACGCCCACGATGATGGGCAAACACAGCACGAGCGAGACGAGCACCGTCACGGTTATCGAACGCACGTAGAGCTTCGAGATCTCACGGTCATGATAACCGAACACCTTCATGTACGAGATGGAGCGCGCCGACCGGTCGATGACCGTCTTGGTGAGCAAGTAGATGAGGATGAGGAACAGCGGCACGACGGCATAGAGCAGCGACTGGGCCATGGTGCCCATGGAGTCTTGCATCTGCTCTGCAACGCCCATCATCTGCTCCGGTGTGATTTCTGTTGCAACATAGCGGCCGTTCAGGGCAAGAGGCAAATCTGATGCGTAACCGCTGAAGTAATCGGCATCGTTTCCAAACAGCCGATTGAAATCATCGAGCGTCAAATACACGCTCATGGTGGTGGTGTTGCCAACCGTTTGGTCAAACGAGATCTCGTACGTATCGCCTGTGAACTTGTCGGTGAACTCGCGCGCCTCATCCAAATCGATCGCGCATTTCTGCTGCACCCCCAAGCCCACACATGCTTTTCCATCCTGGACGGGCACATCGCTCCAATACCGAGAATCAGGCTGGATTCCATACACGGTGACGTCTTCCAAAAGGTCGCCGAAACGGCGCGGTGTCTGAAGCGTGGTCATGGCGAACTTCTCTGCCTGCTCGATTGCCTCAGGCGAGTTTTCAAGCGTGTTGGCCACATTCGCTTCAGCATCGACGCGCGACGACTCCAGATAAAGGCCAAGCAGATGCGCGGGATCGATGCTGCCAAGGTCTTCGGTCAGCATGAGCTCCTCAGCAGCGGCCATAGCTTCCCGCTCGCTGCTCGTCACATCGATCTCCATCGGCGTCTTCAATACATAGAGATGCTCTGCCGGCACGTCCTTGGCAGACTCCTCGGCGAAATGGTTCATGAGCGGCATCATGGCCAGCCCGAACAAGAGCAGCAGGCTCCCGAACATGATGCCGAAAAACAGCGTGGCGAAGTGCGACAAATTGCGCACAAACACACGCAACCGAAACCGTGTGACAAATCGCAACTGTTCGGGAAGATGTATGCTCGACCGCTTCGAGCGATGCGTTATCTCGCGGCGCAGAAACTGCAGCGGCGTAGCCTTCAGCTTGCGCACCAACCCGATGAACGTGATCACGACGAGCAGCACGAGCGGCACAATGGTGGTGAAGACGAGCACACCCAAATTGAACGTCGTATGGTACGGCGGGAAGCCGTACGAATTGTAGTAAAGGTTCTGCATGGGCAACACGAGCAACGTATAACCCAAAGCGTTGCCTGCAATCGCGCCGGCAACGCCGACGACTGTCGGAAGCGTCATGTAATGCGCGACGAGCTCTCGCTTGCGCCAGCCACTCGCGAGCAGCGTGCCGATGATCGCGCTTTCCGCTTCAATGGTGGCATCGGTCAACACGACGAACACGAACGCCATGATGACGATGAGCATCCCCAGCAGGATCTTCCACATCATCTGGTCCCCCGTGATGTCATCCATGGCATAGAACATGGCCTGGTTGCCTGCATAATCGACGAAATCGGTGACAACCTCGCCCTCGTCTGCCAACGTCTCCATCATGCTCTTCTCGAGCTCCGTGCGGTCGGGCAACGACATGCTTCGATCATCCAGATAGAATGCGTAGCTGTATATGACCGACCCCTGGTCGATTTGGTCATACGCCTCTTGCGTTACCTGAGCCGTCGTGAAACTGAGAGCGTTGAAAATGAAGCTCGAGTTGTTTTGGAACAGGCAGGTGTAGTCGGACAATGTCATGATGCCGACAAGCTGCATGCTGCGGCCGGCCAACGTCACCGTGTCACCCAGCTCTAGTTCGTTGTTCTGACAGAACACGCGGTCAAGCGCAATTTCAGCATCGGTTTCGGGCGCACGTCCTTGCGCATAGACCACCTGGTTGTACTGCCCGCGGTTCGGAAACGTGCGGGCCTGCGTGCCGTCGGCAGCACCGTCGAAGACAAGCGGCGCATCGTAGTAGAACTGCTTGACGACCGTGCACCCGAGCGCCTCGACTGCGTCGATTGATTTGTCGTCAGCCTCGAACGTCGTTGCGAAATGCCCGTCCTCGGTGTTGTAGTCATCGCGCATAGCGTTGCCGATGACCTCGATGGAACTCGCAGCCACAAGGAAACCTGTGGTAAACGCAATGGCGAGCGCGAGCAGCAGAAACATGCCCAGGTACTTGCCCAAGTTGTTGCGCAGCTCGCGCGGAAGGCGTTTTCTCAGAGGCGACGGCGAGTGTGCCAAAGGGGACAGGCCAAATGTCTCGGGTGCTTTTGGTCGGGGTTTCGAGGGAGACGAGGAGACAGCTCCCTCATCCCTCTCGGCATGCTCGAAACCCCGACCAAAAGCACCCGAGACATTTGGCCTGTCCCCTTTGGCACGCCTTACCATTCAAGCTCCCTCGCAGGAAGCACGTTGCTGTTCAGCTCATCGCTTACCAGCTCACCGTCGCGCAACCGCAAAATGCGATGGGCCATGTGTTTGATGGCATCGTTGTGCGTGACGATGACGATTGTGCAACCGTACGCGCGATTGACCTGTTCCATCAACTCGAGGATTTCCTTTGACGTGTGATAGTCGAGCGCGCCAGTCGGCTCGTCGCAAAGCAGCAGACCTGGATTCTTCACGAGCGCACGTCCGATTGCGCAACGCTGTTGCTGACCGCCCGAGATTTCGTGCGGAAACTTGCGGCGGTGTTCCCAAAGCCCAAGTGAGCGCAAGAGGTCGTCCATGGGCAGCGGATCGCTTGACAGGTACTGGCACACCTCGATGTTCTCCGTGACGGTCAAGTCGGGCACCAGGTTGTAGAACTGGAAGATGAAGCCCAGTTCGCGACGTCGGTACTCCACGAGGTCGCCGGCCTCCATGTTGGTAATCGTCGCGTTGCCCACACGGATGGTGCCTGCATCAGCAGGCTCGAGACCACCCACGATGTTGAGGAACGTCGACTTTCCCGAGCCCGACGGCCCAAGCAGGACGCAGATTTCGCCCTTTTCCACCGAAACATCGATGTTGCGCAGCACCTCGACCCGCGCCTCATCTTCACCATAGCTTTTGCTCAGTCCATGAACCTCGAGATACGGACCAGCTTGAACGTGCATCATGGTGCGGTGCTACTTGTGCTTGTAGCCGGTGTAGAGCGTCATGATCATGCAGAACGTGGCGGCAAGCGCCCACATCTTATGGGATTTCATGGTTGGTCCTTTCTTTCAACTCGCAAAGCGCGAATCAGGTACGATACGGCCGGCTGGCAGCCAAGCTCAAGCCGATGGTCGTCGCATTGTGCAGCAAGCTGGATGTCTGCGGTGTGATAACGCCCGAGATGCCTCCGACGAGAAATGCCGAGTTCAAGCCCATCACCTGGTAGAAGCTGCGGTCCATGCGCTCGGAAAGGTTTCGTGCCAGCTTGATGAGCGCCACAATCGATGACAAGTCGCCATCTGACAGCGTGATGTCGGCCACCTCTTTCGCAATCGCCGTACCCTGCCCCATTGCAATGCCGACATCGGCACGTGCGAGCGCAGGTGCATCGTTCACGCCGTCGCCTACCATGATCACGTTGCAGCCCTGAGCCTTGAGCTCGTCGACGAACGCGTGCTTGTCTTCGGGAAGCTGGTCGGCGCGGAACTCCGTCAAACCCGCCTCGGCGGCGATGCGTGCAGCTGTGCGTTCGTTATCGCCGGTCAACATGACGATCCTCTCGAACCCGAGCGCGCGAAGCTGGTCTACGGCTTCCGCAACGCCTTCCTTCAAGGGGTCCTCGATACCCAACGCGCCAACGAGCTTGCCATCGACACCCAGATAAAGCGGAGAGAGACCTTCGAGCTCGTGCTCGATATAGGCAAGCGTCTCAGGCAGGTCGAAATCGGTCTCTGGTATCTGGTGCAGGTCGCGCCGCCACTGGCGCAGGTCTGCTGCAGTCGGCTCTTTGGACATAGGCAAGGTCCTTCCGTGCAATGGATAGGTTGCTACATCCATTGTGATGCAGCCGTGTGGGGCCGCTGTGGGCGCCGCGCATCCATTCTGTTACAGGGACGGGAGCATTCTGGCCCCGCTCCCTATAATCGGAAGCGTATACGATTGCAGGAGCATATCGATAGCCACATCAGGCATCCAGGGAGGCGCTGCGTGCAGACCAAACATCCCTTCGCGACGAAGGAGCAGCTCGAGGAGATAGCGAAGAGCTATCCGACACCGTTCTATATCTACGATGAGAAAGGGATCAGGGACTGCGCCGAGCATGTCAAGGATGCCTTCTCGTGGAATCCTGCCTACCAGGAGTTCTTCGCAATCAAGGCAACGCCCAATCCTGTCCTCATCAGCATGCTCCATGAGTATGGCTTCGGCGTCGACTGCTCGAGCAAGGCAGAGCTCATGCTCGCAGAGGCTCTGGGCATCACGGGCCGCGATATCATGTTCAGCTCGAACGATACGCCGGAAGAGGAGATGGCCTACGCCGTCAAGCTCGGTGCCGGCGTGAATCTGGACGATATCTCCCATATCGCGCTCCTGAAGAAGGTGGCAAATCCGCTTCCTGAGTTCGTGAGCCTGAGGTTCAATCCAGGCGGCGACTTTGCCTTCGCAAATGGCATCTTCGGCTCTCCTGAGGATGCGAAGTTCGGAATGACCGAAGAGCAGATCTTCGAAGCCGTGCGCGAGCTCTCCGAAGCTGGCGTCAAGGAGTTCGGCCTCCATGCCCTGCTTGCCTCCAACACGGTCACGAACGACTACTACCCGGCGCTCGCACGCCTGCTCTTCACGCTCGCCGTGAAGCTGAAGAAGGCATTCGGCGTGAAGGTCACGCTCGTGAACCTCTCGGGCGGCGTCGGCATTCCCTACAAGCCCGAAGAGGAGCCGAACGATATCGCGCTCATCGGCAGGCGCGTAGAGGAGGCATACAACGAGATCCTCGTACCGGAAGGCATGGGGGATGTCGCTGTCGCGACCGAGCTTGGCCGCTTCATGATGGGTCCCTACGCGGGACTCGTCACGAGAGTGATCCATATGAAGCATATCTACGATGACTATGTGGGTGTCGATGCCTGTGCGGCAAACCTCATGCGTCCCATGCTCTA
>CACZIP010000092.1 GCA_902781245.1 uncultured Coriobacteriaceae bacterium
ATAGGCTGCTCTACCGCCACAGTTGCCGTTGGCAGGCCGTCAAGCGTTTGCAAAACCAGCCTCGCCGCCGATGTATCGCCGTCAATGGCTTTCTGAATCAACGAGGCTACTACGGCCTCGCCCTTGGTGGTTTCGTTTCCGTCTAGGTCGAAGTGGGGCATCTCCAAGGCGACCTCTAGCCGTTCGCGCATCAGCTTTCTTTGCCGCCTCGCCTCGCCGCTCGCCTCGCCTCCCATCTTTGCGATTCTCTTTGTTCGCTCGTTGTTGGCGCTGAGCGGAACAAGGTTGCTATCGTTCATTGCCGTCCTTCCTATTCGAAAATCTCGCCGTTGCCGTCGATGGCGAAGAATCCGCATCGTGGGCAATCCACCCTCAGCATGCCCAGAGCATCGCGCTCAACGAACGCCGTTTCCCTGCACCGTGGGCAAGCATCGGTTTCAACGCCTTGAATTGCCTTTTCTTTTTTTGAAATTGGGTTTTCTTGATTAATATTCGTTTCACTTGGATTGTCTTTACTTGTATTGGTGGCCTCGTCTGGCCTAGATTCGGCCTTGGCTACATATCGGCTAGAGTACGCTTTGCCCTCGAAGCCCAACGAGCCGTCATCGATGAGCTTGCACGTTGCCGCATACGTCTTGCTTTTGACGTTGGAAACCCACCAATGGGCTATGACCCACTCCCCGCCGATTTCGAGCAGGTAACCCGCATCGGCTAGAGCCTCGAAATCCTCAGTTGTTGCATCTGCCTGCCGTATCAGCGAACGAACGCCGCTCAGGATGCCGTTAGAATCGGCGTTTAAGGACATTTGGAGATAGAGCGCCTGTGAACCCTTGGGCAAGCCCAGAAACCCGTCAGAGCACACCACAGCCGACGCTAGGCACGTTCTGGCCTTTGGCAATCTGGTCACCTCCTGCAAAGAGCGCGTCCCAATGCGAACGCCTCAGCTCGACCCATGGCCTCAGCTCGGGATAATCGGCTACCAGGAAACGGGCGAACAATGGCTCATAGCTGTTGTTCACCTTCACAGGCTCCCCGAGGTCGTTCACGTGGTCGCGCCAACGCACGGACTCGATGAAGTCTTGCACCCCGAACCGCCGTTCATGCGCCGCCTCGTTGAGCGCCCACGTTTCGAGGTCATGCCATAGGCGGGTATTGAGCCGCCGCCACTCACGCGCTCGATTGAGCAAGTTGATAGAATGGGCATCGAGGTTATTCACCTCAGCTGCACCCGCGCCGCCCATCTCGCCAAAGTTGTCAGCGGTTGCGGGTGTTGTCTTGCCTGCCATTACGCAACACCCGCCGCTAACTGTTTCTCGATATGCTTGATTAGCTCGCGTTTAGGGATGAGGATGCGACCGCCGATTTTGACGGACGGCAATTCACCCTTGCGGCAAAGGTCGCGGATGCTCCACGCGCTCTTGTGCAGTTCGGATGCCGCCTCATCAACATCGAGGAAATCGCCGTATTTCTCTAGCATGTGACCTCCGTTCAAATCAACTTTTTCTTGTTTGTCGCGACACATAGCAATATAATGTTCATAAAGACAACAGTCACGAACAATAAAAATAATTGGAGGTTCATTGATGGGTAGGAAAAAATCACCGAGGCGATATGACCGCCGCGCAAATCTGATTACTCTCATGGAGCGAGAAAACATCGACGGCGTAGCCGAATGGAGCCGCCAAATCGAAGAACGCAGCCCAGAGCATTACAAGGTTTCGTCACAAAAGCTTGGTGAACTCATCAAAGATGGCGATGATTTTCAGAACCTTACCGAAGAGCGCGCCCAACAAATCATAGCCGCCTATCCTGAGTACCGCATTGAGTGGCTGTTGGGGTTCGATAGCTACATCACCAAGACCGACAAGTATTTTGCAGACTTAACGGAAAAGCACGACAAAGAGCGGGACGGCCTCTTATTCGGCTTGATTGCTTTTGCAAATGCAGACGGCTACAAATGCAGCAAGGTCGGAAACGGCATCATCATTGAGAACAGACACGGTGAACGCATCGACCTTGCTGGGGAAGATTTAGACAGCCTGATTGATGACTTGACGGGTGCAGTAGGCGGGATAGTTTCGCATCGCATAATCCGTAAACTATCTCAGGCGCGCGTTGTTGAAAAAGGCAACCCCGCCCAATAGGGCATACACCATAAAGACCGATTCGAGCAGATATAGATTGGAGGTGTAAAGATGGCTAAAGGTGACGGAGGCATTAAGCAAATCAAAGGCAAAGACGGTAAGCCCATCAAAGATTCCGAAGGCCGCTTTGTTTGGGAAGTTCGCATTTCGACAGGTTGGAATCCGATAGCCAAGAAATACGGGATTCAGACAAAGCGTGTTCACGGTTCGAAAGCTGATGCACGTAAGAAACGCGATGAGATGAAACGTCAGCTTGAAAATGGCATTGACCTCGAAGCGGCAAAAGCCTGCCTTGGAGACTTCGCTGATAGGTGGCTATCGAACCGCATAGAGTCGGGCGAGCTATCCGACAATACGATTGACCGCTATACGCTCATCATCGGGCAAATCAAAAAGTATCTTGGAGCCGTTGCAATATCGGACGTTACGCCGCTCGTGGTCGATGACTTTTACCGCGCGATAAAGGCCGATAGAGGTTTAACCAATACAACGGTGCGCAAGATTCATCAGGTGTTGCGGCAAATCATGGAGCAGGCTTGCATATACGACATGATTCTACGCAACCCATGCGACAAGGTTAAGGCTCCGAAGAATGACCCCGTGAACCGTGAAAGCCTCAGCGCCGTTGATGCGTCAAGGCTGCTAACGGCTATCGAAAGAGCAGAATCCGAGGCATATGCAGCTGAAAGCGCCAAGGAATGCCGACAGGATGAGCGCGGCAACTACGAGCGCGGATACATCCACGGCATTACCGAAATCGCTTGCGTTTTGGCGGCAAGGCTCGGACTTGCAACGGGTGCAAGGCGTGGCGAAATCCTAGCCGTGACATGGCAGAGCATCGACCTTGCAAATGGCCTTGTCTCGATTGCGGCAAGCATCACGGCTAAAGGGATAGTTAAAGAACCGAAAAGCAAGGCGGGTAATAGGGTTATTGCCCTTGATGCTGCGACCGTGAACGCTCTGTGCAAGTGGCAGACGGTGCAGGCGTTCGAACTTGGAAAAATCGGGTTCAAAGTCAAGGCTGATACGCCTGTATTCAGTGATGCCAAAGGCGGCTACATCAATCCGTGCAATTTCTCGCGTTGGTGGCGCAAGTTCACGACTGCTAACGGTTTCGAGGGTTTGAAGTTTCACGAGTTGCGACACACGCAAGCGACCTTGTTACTTGCTCAGGGTGTGGACGTTAAGACGGTGCAAAACCGCCTCGGTCATGCCAACGCAAGCATCACTCTTAACTGGTATGCACACGCCGTACCAGAGAATGACCGCGCCGCCGCCGATATGCTCGGACGGCTGCTCGATGAACCGCCGAAATTGCGGGTAGTCAAGCTGCCTAAAACGGCGTGATTTTGTAGCGTTTGAAGTGTTTTTGAAGTTTTCGGGTTTTGTGATTGCTGCTAGATAGCAAATCACCCCGCCAAATTAGCAGGGTGACCAGGAATTTTAATGGCGGGATGTACGAGACTTGAACTCGCGACCTCCGACGTGACAGGCCGGCGCTCTAACCAACTGAGCTAACACCCCGTGTTTTCAGCGAAAGTTATATTACTTGACATGACCCGACCGCGCAATACCTTATCTCTAATTCTTCAAGATTTGATTAGGTGCTCTGAGTAATACCAATAACCTGGTTGAAAAGGTAAACTATTTTCATCGAAATTGATGGGGAAGGGACACCAACATGGCCTTCATGAACAACGAATCGGGAACGTACGCAGCGAACATCGTGCAGGATGCGGCAGGGGCTCCAGTGATGGATGCTGCGTTCAAACAGATCTATGACAAGTTCGCTCAGCGCATCTGCTGGATCGACGGCCAGGTTGTGCCGGGTGCCTTCCAGATGAACACGGCATGGTACCACCATGTGCCCGATCGTGACCCTATCTTCACCGAACATGTTCACAACGATTGCGACGAGCTCATCGGTTTCATTGGTTCGAACCCTGATGACCCAACCGACCTCGGTGGCGAAATCGAGTTCACCATTGGTGGCGAACCGCATCTGCTTACCAAATCGTCGATCATCTTCGCGCCGGCGGGCCTTGCGCACAATCCGATGCGCATCTTGCGCGTCTACCAACCGATCTTCCATTTCTCGGTCATCACGAAGACGATGTATGACGGCGAGGCGACGTACCGCTAAAGTACGCTTTCGATTTATCGATTCTCGAAAGACGACCGCACCGTGCCCGGCACGCTGCGCAATTCGGCGCGCGTGCGCAAGCGTCGAGCGGGAGGAATACCCGCCGATTCCTCGATATCGTCGGTAGTGGTGCTGCGGTAGTTGAACAAGTAATAGTTTTGCTGCAAATAGATGCCTTCCATGCGGAGTAGAGCGTCGGCGCTGTCGGCAGCGTTGTGCTTCCAATTCATGCTCTTTCGCAAGAGGCGGAGTGAGGAGAACGCCGCGTAGCAAATGGCGAAGTGCGCCTGGATGTGATCGTTCGACACAGTGGGGTAGGGCACGGATGAGAAATCCGCCTCAAGTGGCTGGAAGGGTTCGGCTTGCCGCCAGAGCTCGCGGTAGAGCTGGACTATCGTCATAGAATCGAGGTCAAGCTCGCTCGTGACCAGGACGGCGTGTCGATGGCTCGTTGCGTAACCCCCGCCGCGGAGCATGACTTCTTTCACGGGCATGCGCGTTCCGTCGGGCGTGGTGCGGGTCGAGGTGCGCGATTTGACGAGCACACCGCCAGCCATTAGTGTGTATCCGCCTTCATCATCGGCCCAAGAGGCAAGGTCGGGAACCTTTCGGAAATCACGCTGATACAAAATGAAACCATCGCCCGTCGAAGAGACTTCGGCAATGGTCGGGTCGAGGTCGCGCAAGCCTCCTGCAACGATGACAGCCCGCGAAGCTCCAAGGCGGTTTTTCAGTTGGTCGGTTGCTGCACGAAATGCCTGCGGTTCGAGACGGCCAGGCATGTCATGGTAGCCAAGCGGCACTCCTTCGCTGTTGATGGCGACGGCGATGCTTGCACGCTCGGAACCACCGTCAACGGGAAAAGCGTAGCTACCGCAAATGAGGAACATACGATCGAGGGCCGGGTCGCCGAACAGCTTTCTCCAATGACGGGCGAGACATTCGTCGATGCGCGTCCTCTCCCGCGCAAAGCACTCGAGTGCTTGGTATACATCGCCAAATGAGAACTCGCATGATCGCGGGAAGGACTTGCGCGAGGTCCACGACTCGCGCTTGCTCGTGGCATGCATCATGCGCTCAACTGCGAGCATTTCGAAAATGCGCCCCGCGTGGTCCGGGAATCCTTCACGCCCGGCACGCGCACGAAAGAAGTCGCTGATGCCAAGTGCGTCGAGGTATCCGAGCGCAATCGATGCACCAAGGCGGGCGGTGGGGGTGGCTTCCACATCGATTTCGTCCTCGAATCCAAACGAGAGCTCGATTGGCTGGCGTTGCGCAACGACGCCTTTGTTCAGCTGATCAACGTATTCGCGGAAATGTGCTATTGGGTCCTCGAAACGGTCAGCATAGGCATCAGCATAGCCGATCGTCTCAACGGTGCGCGTTTTAACCTTGTCGTCCTGTCGATAGCTCTGCACGACCGAGAGATACTCTCGTCCGTTGCGCTTCTGGATTTTCAGATGCATTTCTTGTCCTTTGTTCGCGGCAATTGGTAAGACGATTTCGTTGAGTAACCCTACAGCACACTACAAAAATGCAATAACAGTCTACCAGAGAAGGATTGCCCGATATAATGCGCATGCGCTTTTGGCGCGTAGGAAGAAAGGTTCAAGCATGTTCACGTACAAGCAGAAGCACGAGCAAGCGAACCGCGAAGCAATTGCCACGGTCGTTGCGCTCGTCATCACGATAGTTGTCTGGATTGCCTGCGGCTTCGGCCTCGCAGGGCTCGACATCACGCTGTTCCACACCCCACTCTGGGTTATCGGTGGGACAATAGGCACCTGGATTTGTTCGATTGTCGTGGTTGTTGTGCTCGCTAAGAAAGTGTTCGTCGGGTTCGATCTCGACGACGAAAACAGCGTGAGCGATTCGGAAGGGGAGGTCTGCCATGAATAACATCGCTATCGCCGGCTTGCTCCCCGTTGCGCTTTTTCTCGTCATCGCGCTCGTGATCGCCGTCTTCGCGCGTCGCCAAGCAGCAGCGGGTGGTGGCGGATTTGTCACCGAATACTTCATCGGCAACCGAAGCCTCGGTCCGTTCGTGCTGGCCATGACGACCATCGCCACGTACGGCAGCGTGTCGAGTTTCGTCGGCGGTCCTGGCCAGGCTTGGTCGATTGGCTGGGGCTGGGTTTACATGGCTACGGTTCAGGTTACCGCTCTCTTCCTGCTTTACGGCATCCTGGGCAAGAAGATGGCGCTTGTCAGCCGCAAGCTCGGTGCAGTCACGGTCATCGACGTCATCCGCGAACGTTATCAGTCCAACGTGCTTGCTGTACTGTCTGCTGCAATCCTTGTCCTGTTCTTTGCGACGACGATGATCGCTCAGTTTGTGGGAGGCGCCAAGCTCTTCGAGGCGGTGACTGGCTACAGTTACGTCATGGGTCTTGCGATATTTGGCATCGCGGTCATTCTGTTCACGACCATCGGCGGTTTCCGCGGCGTGGCATTCACGGACGCGTTGTGCGGCATCGCCATGATCGTCGGCATCGTCGTTCTGGCGGGCGGCATCCTGTCTGCCGGAGGCGGCTATGCCAACATCATGGACACGATCGCCACGAACCATCCCGAGATGATGGAACCCCTTTCCGGTGGCAACATGCCCATCGGCCTGTACTTCACACAGTGGCTGCTCGTCGGCGTGTTCACGTTCTGCCTGCCGCAGAGCGTCGTGCGCACCATGAGCTACAAGGACACGAGGTCGCTGCATCGTGCCATGATTTGGGGCACGGTCATCTGCGGCGCCATGATGATCGGCGTCACGGCGCTCGGTGTTTTGTCAGCAGGTGTTCTTACCGGCAACCTAGCTGACTACGGCGGAAGCGTTGACAACATCATCCCGACGGCTATCGTGCAAAGCCTGCCGCCTTGGCTTGCAGGCATCGCCATCATCGGCCCGATTGCGGCATCCATATCCACGGTATCGAGTTTGCTCATCGCCAGTTCATCGGCCATTATCAAGGATTTGTGGCTGCATCATGTGCAGGCGAAAGGCGAGCGTGCTCCTGAGAACACGGTCGTACGCGCAAGCCAGGTTGTTACGTTCGTCATTGGCGCTGTCGTGTTCGTGCTCTCCATCGTGCCGCCTGATGTGATTTGGAAGATCAACATGTTCGCGTTCGGCGGACTCGAGACGGCGTTTTGCTGGGTGCTCGTGGGTGGCTTGTTTTGGAAGCGCGCGAGCAAAGCGGGCGCACTGCTTTCGATGGGCGGCGGCACACTGGCCTATTGCGTGGCC
>CACZIP010000093.1 GCA_902781245.1 uncultured Coriobacteriaceae bacterium
GCCACCAACAAGGGCGCCGAGTGGATTCCCATCCGCCCGGGCACCGATGCCGCGCTCGTAGCCGGCATCGCCCACGAGCTCGAAACGCTCGGCCTCACTGACCACGATTTTCTGAAGAAGTACTGCGTCGGTTACAGCGAAGACACGCTTCCCGAGGGAGCGCCGAAGAACTCGTCGTACTACGCCTATATCATGGGCACGGGTTACGACAAGGTCGAGAAGACGCCTGCTTGGGCAGCCGAGATCACCGGTATCCCCGAGGCGCGTATCAAGCAGCTCGCCAAGGAGATCGGCGAGGCCAAGCCGTTGTTCGTCGCCCAGGGCTGGGGCATGCAACGCCATGCCAACGGCGATTTCGCGGCCCGCGCCGTCATGCTGCTGCCGCAGTTGGTCGGCCAGGTGGGAAAGCCCGGAACCAACGCTGGTACGCACGAGGGCAATACGGGATTCCCCCTGCCTACGCTTCCTACCGGCGACAATCCCATTGCCGAGAAGTTCCCCAACTACCTGTGGCCCGAAGCCATCAAGGACGGCCCGTCGCTCACGGCCAAGAACGCCGGCATCAAGGGTGCCGATGCGCTGAAGACGAGCATCAAGATGCTCGTGAACTACGGCAACAATATGCCCGCCGGCCAGAATGGCGACATCAACTTCACCACCGACATTCTGCGCGACGAGTCGCTGTGCGAGTTCATCTTGTGCTACGACGTGTTCATGACGCCTTCGGCCAAGTTCGCCGACATCATCCTGCCCGACCTGACTCCGCAGGAGACCTATTCGCTTTCTGCTGCCGGCGAGATGAACGACAGTCTGGGCATCTGGTTCGGGCAGCCCATTCGCGAGCCGATGTACGAGCGTCGCGAGGTCTACGAGGTGTGCGGCGAGCTGGCGAAGCGCCTCGGCGTCTACGACGAGTACTCCGAGGGCGGGCTGACTCGCGAGGACTGGTGCCGCAAGCTCTACGACGAGCTGCGCGAGGAAGTCGACGGCTTACCCACGTACGACGAGGGCGTGGCCATGGGCATGTACAAGCGCACGGTCGAGATCGACACCAGCGTGGACCCCTTCATCCAAGACCCAGAAAACAACCCGCTTGAAACAGAGACCGGCAAGATCCAGGTGTACTCACCCGAGCTTGCCAAGCTTGCCGATGAGTGGGAGCTGCCCGAGGGCGATTCCATCGTCCCCATCCCCGCCTACGTGCCCGGTTTCGAAGGCGCTGGCAGTCAGACCGACAAACGTCCGCTGCAGCTGTTCTCGTTCCACTATCGTGCGCACACCCATTCGACCTACGCGAACAACGAGGTCATCCAGAAGAGCGCGTCACATCAGCTGTGGATTAACCCCGCCGATGCGGAGTCGCGCGGCATCGCGGACGGCGACACGGTCAGCGTGGTTACCGACCGCGGCGAAGTGCATATCCTGGCTAAAGTGACGAACCGCATCGTGCCGGGTGCCGTGGCGCTGCCCGAAGGCGGTTGGTATGACCCGACAGCCGACGGCGTTGACAAGGGCGGATGCATCAACACGCTGGTGAGCCGCCGCATCAATCCGATCTCGAAGGGCACCGGCCAGCAGAGCAGCATCTGCGAAGTGACGAAAGTGGGTGCATAAGCCATGACTCAATACGGATTCTTCTTCGACGCGACGCGCTGCACGGGTTGCAAGACGTGCGAGCTCTCGTGCAAGGACTACAAGAACCTTCCGGTCGATTTCTCGTTCCGCCATGTGTACGAGGTCGAGGGCGGCGGTTGGCAGAAAGACGACGCTGGCTTCTGGACGACCGATTCTTACACGTACTATCTGTCGATGTCGTGCAATCATTGCGATGACCCGGCCTGCACGAAGGCATGCCCGACGGGCGCCATGCACAAGGACGACAATGGAATTGTCTCGGTAGACGAGACGAAATGCATCGGCTGCGGTTATTGCGCGATGGCGTGCCCCTACGACGCGCCGACGGTTTCGAAGGAAATTGGGCACAGCGCCAAGTGCAACGGGTGTGCCGAGCGAATCGCCGAGGGCATGCTGCCCATATGCGTGGAGGCTTGCTCGGGTCGCGCTCTGTTCTTCGGGCTGCTCGAGGAGCTGCCCAACACCGACGAGCGTGCCGAAGTGGCGCCCTTGCCGCCTGCAAGCCTGACCGGCCCCAACCTATACCTGAAGGAATGCGCGGCTATGCAGGAGAAGGCCGACGCTGCTGCGAAGATCTCGAATATCCTGGAGGTGATGTAGCATGGCTGCTGCGTTCCACGAACTGCCCCTCGCCTTGTTCACGACGTTGGCTTCGATCGGCGCGGGTGCATTCATCACGTTAACCGTGGCGTTCTTCACGACGAAGTTCGACGATGAGGTCTTGGCGCGAATCGACAAGCTCGCGCTCGTGCCAGCCATCTTCGTCATTGTCGGTTTCATCGCGGCCTTCTTCCATCTTGCGAATCCGATGGCTGCGTTCGGTGTGTTTGGCGGTCTTGGCCGCTCGCCAATGTCGAACGAGCTTGCCGTTGCGGTGCTGTTCGCAGTTGTGATGGCGGTGTATGTGATCATGGGGCTCGCCGGCAAGCTCGGCGGAGCGCGCAAGGGGCTCGTCGCGGCTTGCGCCGTTCTGGCGATACTGTTCGCCGTGTTCATGGGCCTCGCTTACAACCTGCCTACCGTCCCCACGTGGTCGACGCCTTACCCGGTTGTCCAGATGCTGGGGTACGCCCTGCTCGGCGGTGCTGCGCTCGGCGCATGCGTCCTAGCTTTCGCCGGCGTGCTCGACGATGCGCTGCAGGGTTCGTTCAAGGCCGTACTCATCGTTTTGGCCGTGTGCGGTGCGGTGATCTCCATCGCTGGCCTGGTGCTCATGCATTCCGGGGCAGCAGGTGTTTCCAACCTGATCGTGAACGGAACGACCCTTGCCGCAGGTGCTCAAGGCGCACTGTTCGCTGCCGTCGCCTGCCTCGTCTTGTCGTGCGCTTGCACTGTAGCTGCAGCCATGGGCAAGGGTGGCAAGGCGGCGTGCGCACTGGCTGTCGTCCTGGCGCTCGCAGGCGTGTTCGCCGGTCGCCTCGTCTTCTACGCGCTGCAGATTTCGGTTGGCATATCGTTCTAATGCAGCTGTAGGCGTGTAGCGCTCGCTAACATGTGTCACATGACGAATCGCCCCCTTTCTTCTGTTGCGAAGAAAGGGGGCTTCTTCATGGTTGGAAATGCGCCTGCAACGCATGCGGCGTAGCATCGAAGCTGTGTATGGCCTGTAGGGGGGATGCGCTTGGCAGCGTTCGCGTCCTCTCTGACAAGAGACGACTATGCTCAGGACGATTGCCCGTAGGCCTTGCGAAGCGTAGCGGGCATGCAGGCGAACATCTGGCGCGCGAGCTGCTCAGGCGTCGCGTCGATTTCACCGTTTAGCCAGTCGACCAGGCATCCCACATTGGCATGCGCGAAATGTCGCGCCTCGAACGCATAGGGGAGGGCGAGTGACGGTACTCCCAGATGCCGTTTGAGAGCAGCTTCGTTTGCCTCGATGCTGAACTGCAGCAGATAGCGGTAGATGGAGTTTTGCGAGTCCTCGCTGAATGCGCGGCGGTAGAAGCTGCGTCGTCCCCAGAGCCGATGGTGGGCTTGCGCATAGAGCTCGACCGAGTAGGGTTCACCCGCCTCTTCTGCTTGGCTGTAGTCGCGCTCGAACATCCACGCTACCAGGTCGTACTTGTCCTTGAAGTGGTAGTAGAACACGCGACGTTCCACACCGCAGCGTGCGCAGAGGTCGGCCACGCGCACTTTCGAGAGCGGCATTTGCTCCATCATGTTTTCGAGCGCGTCGGCGAACATGCCTTTCGTGTCGCGCATCGTGCGCATACATCCTCCTTTTGACACACTGGTACCCGGTACCTATGTGTCATCGTATTTGCTAAATTCATAATACCGTACATAATAGAGAAATGTATGGATAACTAATGGGTACACAGCGCTATCCTTCAGTCGAGAAAACACGACGAGAAGGAGACGACACCATGCATTTCACCGAACCTGTTTACCGCAATCCCTATTGGCCCACGTGGCCGCTGCTCGAGATCACGCGCGGCTGCACGCACAACAAGTGCAAGTTCTGCACGATGTACAAGGGCGTGCGCTTCGGCGTGCCCGACATGGAAACCATCGAGGCCGACCTGCGAGAGCTTGCCGCGACCGACCCGCACGCGCGCACCATTCAGCTGCTTTCCGCCAACCCGCTCGCGCTGCCGTACGACAGGCTTGCTCCCATCCTGGAGAAGATCAACGAGTACCTGCCCGAGATCGAGTACATCTATGGCGCGGGGCGCGTGACCGACTTCCGCAACAAGACCGTCGAGCAGCTGCGCGCGCTGAGGGACCTCGGCATGCGCGAGATCAGCATGGGCACTGAGAGCGGCGACGACTGGACGCTCGAGCGCATCAACAAGGGCTACCATGCCGCCGACATCCTGGAGCAGTGCGCCAAGCTGGACGAGGCGGGGGTTCGCTACTGGCACACGTTCCTGAACGGCGTGGCCGGCACATCGCACAGCCGCGAGCACGCCATCAACTCCGCGAAGGTGTTCAGCCAGACGAACCCCATGGTCGTGGGCACGGGTGGGCTCACGCTGTTCCCGGGCACGCCGCTGCTCGAGGAGGCGCAACGCGGCGAATTCGACCCACTCGACGAGCGCGGCCTGCTCGAGGAAGTGCTGCTGTTTGTTGAGAACCTGGAGTGCGACTGTTCGTTCATAACGCACCACACCGTCGGCGGCGCGAATCTGACCGGCCCCGACTTCCTCGGCCGCAAGGAGCGCATCGTGGCCGCCCTGCGCGACGAGATCGACCACGGCGACATGGAGCGCATGGCACGCCGCCGCGCGATGAAGACGACGCTGTAAGAATCGTGGCGATGATGCTGATGGGCTACCTAGGGGAGAACGCCCAGCCATCGAACTGGCACTTCAAGCGCAAATCCTCCGAGGAGCTCTACCGCTTCCTGTAGGGATGGCTGGAGCGTGCCCTAGCTCTGCCTATAAGTCTGGATGCCGATCGAGGGTCATATGACCTGTTTGGGTCGCAAAAACAATACATATAGGCGTGAACGTAGGGTAGGGGTTCGTTCGTGCAGGCCAATGCCAGGCTAGTTTAGGATTCTCGGCGAAGCTGGCCGATGGCCGCATGACTTATCCGTGATTCAAAAGGTAGATTTTTGAAATCTCGATGTTGAAGTGTCATAAAAATGAGATTTTACAATTCTTTGGGCGCCATACGCTAAACCAGGTTTTCGTCGAACTGGGAAAACACGCATCAGCGTCGTTTGCGGCATCCTGAAACACCTCGAAAATACGAGTCAGAATTGCAAAAATCAGATTTTGTGACACATAGCGGAGAAAAGGAGGAACAGCATAGATAAAGAGGCCATCATCTCGGCGTTCGACCATGAGGCCATCGCCGCCGTCGCAGAACACGCAGGTCGAATGTTTGGTCGTCATGAAGCCCCTCTGCCAAAGATGCCGGAATGCGGAAGATACCGAAATCTGATCATTCGGCACGCGTTTACTCACTTCCATGGAATGCAGCAAAGATAGGGCGCAACAAGGACAGGGTGCGACAAGGAAGCTTCCTGCCGCGCGTGATTAAGCTGCAAGGAATCGCGGGGAATTGTTGACACCGCCCAATGGCAGTCCTATACCGTATCAGGTTCATTCAAGGGTCAGTTACGATGGAGGCACACGAGGATGTCTGCGTTTCTGGAAGCGGTAATGTTGGTTTGTTTCGGCTTGTCTTGGCCGATAAACGCGTTGAAAGCGTGGAAGTCGCGGACAGCAGTCGGTACCTCATGGACATTTCTTGCCCTCATTACGTTTGGCTACCTCGCAGGAATAGCCGCCAAGTTCGCGGGCGGCACGATTAACTGGGTGCTCGCGGTGTACTTCATCAACCTCGTCGCATTAATCGTCAATTGGGCGGTATTCTTCCGCAATAGGTCGCTCGATTTCAAGCGCAGAGCAAAGTAGAGTAGAGGCAATCTGGCGTAAGTTCGTACGCGATTGCCTTTTAACCATTCGGGGAGCCTTTCCAAACGATTGGAGGCTCCCTTAGTGTCTCCAGAAACCGTTTGATCGTTCGCTCGAACGGTTTAGCATCACGTTTCTACAGCAATCCGCGCAGGTAGGCGACGATGTCATCGGATTCGTACATCGCTTTTCCGTCGATGATCAGGCAAGGCGACTGCACCTTGCCTCCGATTGCGCGCAGGTCGCTGGCATTCGTCCCCTCGGTCACGCTGCGGTGTTCGAGCTCGATGCCCGCTTGGTCGAGGAAGCGGTCGACTTTCATGCAGTAGGGGCATCCGGGCTTCACGTACAGGTACATGTTGTCAAATGTCGCCATCGAGCATCCTTTCGGTTGGCTGTTCACACTTTGAAAAGGCCAAGTTATTTCGCGTTCTCCAAGCACATCTCGACGAACTGAGCGTACGACTCGACAAACGAACCCTCGACGGGCGGCAAGCTCGCGGCTTTCATTGCCTCGCGCGTGAGATCAGCGCAATGGAAATGGTTGTAGAGCCCCGGTGCCTGGTAGAGCAGCGTCAGATACAAATCGGTTGCTTCCGCCTCGCCGATGCCGCACTGTCGTGCGAGCAGAGCCGTGATGGGTGCCAGCATGTCGGCGAAATCGCGCTTGAACTGCGTGAGCCGTTCGAGCGTGACGTTCGACTCGATGATGGAGATGACAATCTCTTGATAACGGAGGAAGTCTGCGTGGCGCTCGGTTGATTCAGCCCAAAGCCTTGCGAATTCATCGACGGGCAGGGGAGCGTCCTCCAAAGCTTCGGCGAGTTCTGTGAGCCATGCACGGTTCTTGGCAGAGTGCAGTGCTAGGAAAATCTCCTCCTGCGTTGCAGCGTACTTGTACAGGTTCGAGCGTGACCAGCCGAGCTCTTCCGCAATCGTGCCCATGGTGATCTGGTGGTAGGGCTGCTTCTGGAACAGCTTGTCTGCGGCGGCCATGATGGCCTCCATGCGTTCCTGCTTCTGCTCGGGCTGTCACGCGGCTCCATCGGACTGTTCGGATGGGAGATCGTGCGCATCCCGCGAGCCGTCTACGAAGGCGGCATGCTTTCCTGGCTCGGGCTTCCCGGCGTCGACTTCATATCTGCCGACTACTATCCTCTACTCCCCTACCTGTTCCTCTATCTCACCGGATGGTCCTGTGCGCTCAGGTGGCAGAAGATGGGATTCTCACATCGCGTCTGGGGTTTCTCGATCCGTCCTTTGGAGTTCATCGGCAGGTATGCCCTGCCCATCTACGTCCTCCACCAGCCTGTTTTGCTCGGTATCTCCCAGCTCATCTCCGTAGCGGTAGGGCGCTAGCGTCTTAGCCATGCGCTCCGACGCGCGTACGGTTCCGACAAGCCCTACCTCCTCGTACGACTCACGCACGATCTGGCAGCGCTCGTGGAGCATCTTGATGAGCAGGCCCTTCCCGTAGGGAATGCAGACCGTCATCGTCGAGTCGCCCTCCGATGCCTCGCGCGC
>CACZIP010000094.1 GCA_902781245.1 uncultured Coriobacteriaceae bacterium
ACCAGATCCCCTACCTCAAGGCAGCCTACGCCAAGAAGAAGCCGCGACTGGTCTGGGACGATGAAGAGTCGCCCCAAGATGTTGGGTGTGAACAGTAACCAAAGTGGGTTAACATGTCCATGCTGTGGTACACCCATATGTGTCAGGAACCATGACAATGGCCTCATCGGAGACAAGGAGGTCACGGCATGGAAGATAGGGTGACGGCGTTCGCAAGGGAATCGTTCCCCCAGATGAGCGAGGAAGAGCGCCGGGAGGCGATCAGATCGCTCAGGAAGCTCATCGACGAGGAGGTGTTCGCGATGGCCTCGGGCGACGCGGGCGGCGAGCCGCCCGAGAAGTGCCCGAGGTGCGGCCATTGGCACGTGGTCAAACGCGGGAGAACGTCGGGCGGCGCGCAAAGATACCTCTGCAGGAGCTGCTCTCACACGTTCACGGAGTCGACGCTGAAGGTGTTCGCCACCACGAAGCTCGAGCGCGGCACCTGGATGCGCTACGCCGAGTGCCACGTCGACCTCTGCACGCTGCGCGGGGTCCGGGAAAAGTGCGGGGTGAGCCTGAAGACCGCGTGGTTCATGCGCCACCGCGTGCTCGAGGCGATATCGGCCTCGATGCCGCCATTCCGCAGCTCGGCAGGCGACGGCATGCAGGTCGACGAGACCTACCTGCGCGAGAGCTTCAAGGGCAACAGGAAGAACGCGGAGTGCGGCATCCCCAGGAAGGCGCGCAGGCGGCATGAGGGCGTGGACAACTACGAGCAGATCTGCGTGCTCACGGGCGTGAACGACGCGGGCGACATGTTCTTCGAGATGGCGGGGCGCGGCAACATAACGGACGACCGGGCGGCGGAGTTCCTGAGCGGGAAAGTCGCCAGCGGGGCCATCGTCTCCACCGACGGCTCGAGGGCCTATCCCAACGTGCTCAAGGCCCTCGACGTGCGCAGGCACGATGTCAGCCCGTCGGGCGCCCATGGCATCAACGTCGTGAACAACCTGCACAGCAGGCTGGCCAGCTTCCTCGACGGGTTCAAGGGGGTCGCGACGCGCAGGCTCTGGAACTACCTGGCCTGGTTCAAGTGGCTCTGGAGCTTCAGGGTCGGGAGGACCGCCGAGACCGTGGCCGACATGGTCGTCAAGCACGCCGGCGCCAACACGTACAGGACCACCTGGCGCGAATGCAAGAAAACCCCGTACCCGTTCTATGACTACTGGGCCAAGCAGGCGGGCTGGGATGCCACTGCGAGGGCGGCGCTTCCCCTGGCAGCATTGAGGGCGTGATGATGGTTAGCGAGGAGGAGTAAAGTTGTATCCATTCAGGGTTAACACCTCCCAAAATTGGTGAGCAATGACGGCGTCGCTCTGATAAACTCTGTGCGTTTGTCTGTAGTTTTGAGGAGTATGTCGTGGCAGAAGAGACACGCGAGCATTTCAAGTCTCGCATCGGGTTCATTTTCGTGGCCGCCGGTTGCGCCATCGGTCTTGGCAACGTCTGGCGTTTTCCCTACATCACCGGCCAGTACGGCGGTGCGGCGTTCATCGTCTTGTACCTCATCTTCCTGGTCGTGCTGGGATTGCCGGTCATGGTGATGGAGTTCGCCGTGGGCCGCGCGAGCCAACGGTCGACTGCCCGCTCGTTCGACGTGCTGCCTTCTAAGAAGAATTTCAGATGGTTCGGATGGTGGGGCTACGTCGGCTCGATGCTGCTGCTCATGTTCTACACGACCATTTGCGGTTGGATGCTCTCGTACATTCCCAAGATGGCGTCGGGCATGTTCAACGGCGCAGTTGCAGATACGACGGCCGCGGCGTTCGGCGCGATGGTGTCGAACCCGTCCGAGATGATGGCATGGATGCTCGTTTCGGTTGCCGTGGGCGTCATCGTGTGCGCGCTGGGCATCGAGAAAGGCGTCGAACGTGTGTCGAAGTTCATGATGTCGGCCTTGCTCGTCATCATGATTGCGTTGTGCGTGCGCGCCGTCACGCTGCCAGGTGCAGGCGAGGGCCTCGCGTTCTATCTGCTTCCCGACTTTGGGCACCTGTTTGCCGGCGACACGACCGCCGCGCAGATCGGCTCGTTTGGCAATGCCGTGTATGCCGCCATGGGCCAGGCGTTTTTCTCGCTGTCGGTCGGCATGGGCGGCCAAGCCATCTTCGGCTCGCGCATCGGGCGCGAGCGCAGCTTGACCGGCGAGGCACTTTCGACCGTGGGCATGGACACCGGCGTGGCGATCATGGCCGGCCTCATCATCTTCCCCGCATGCTTCGCGTATGGCATCAATCCCGAAGCGGGCCCGTCGCTTGTGTTCCAGACGCTGCCGGTTGTGTTCGGCCAGATGCCTTTCGGCAACGTGTGGGGCATGCTGTTCTTCGTGTTCATGGGTTTCGCCGCCCTGTCGACGGTCATCGGCGTGTTCGAGCTGCTCGTCACGTGGTGCATGGATCGCTGGGGCTGGTCGCGCAAGCAGGCAGTCATCCGCAACGGCATTATGCTCGCCGTGCTGAGTATCCCGTGCGTGCTCGGCATGAACGTGTGGAGCGGCATCGCCATTCCGGGCATCGGCGACATCTCGAGCATCGAGGACTTCATCGTTTCCAACAACATCCTGCCGCTCGGTGGCATCATCTTCGCCATCTTCTGCTGCAGCAAATGGGGCTGGGGCTGGGACAACTTCCTGGCCGAGGCCGACGCTGGCGAGGGCATCAAGTTCCCCGCGGCGCTGCGCGTTTGGTGCACCTACGGCATCCCGATTCTGGGCATCATCATCTTCATCATGGGTTACGCTCCCTTGATCAGCAGCTGGATCGGGCTTGGGTAAACGTGGGTCACATCCTTGTTAAACTGGTCAACTCGTGATTGTGCCGCGCTGTCGTGCTGTACAATTTCCCGAGGAAACGCCCAATTGGCGAATGCGTGATACGGGTGTCCTGTTTCTGCAACAGAGACCGGGTCTCTGTTGCAGAAACAGGTGCTTGTGCTGCAATGAAATGGCGAGTGCGGGCGGCACGGGCATCCGGCCGCCTTTCAGATACAAGAAGGATGTGCAAATGATCGAAGTCAGGGCATATGCAGGGTTGATTCGCAACCATGTCGAGCTTGCAAACGAGCTGGGCGTCGAAATCGCCGGGCTTGCGCGCGACGAGCGCGAGCGGGCATTGATTGCTGCGGCGTACGGCTGTTGGGGCGAGGAAATGGGAAACCACATCAATGGCCAGTTTGCTTTCGCCCTGTACGACACCGACAAGGACGAGCTCTTCTGCGCGCGCGATCCGCTGGGAGCCGAGCTGTTCTTCTATTACGAGACGGTTGACGGTCGGTTGCTCTACGGCACGCAGATCAAGGACCTGTTCGACCAGCCCGGGTTCGAGCGCAGGCTCAACCGCGAGCTCGTGCAGTTCTACCTCGGGTTCACGTACGTGCCGGGCGAGGAGACGCTCTTCGAGGGCGTGCGCAAGCTCGAGCCGGGCGGTTACCTGACGTTCGATGCAAAGGGACTTCGCCTCGGGCGCTATTGGGAGCTCACGTTCGAGCCCGACGAGACGAAGACGCTCGACGATTGGGCTGACGAGATCGAGTCGGTCATGGAGGCAAGCCTTCACGACGTATGCGACGAGGGCGAAACGCCCGACAGCTTCCTCTCGGGTGGCGTCGACTCGTCCTACATCCTGGCCAAGAGCACGGCGAAGTGCGGTTTCTGCGTGGCGTACGCAGACCAGAAGGCCAGCGAGGAGGAAGACGCTCGCGCCACCGCGCAGCATCTCGGGCGCGATTTCGAGGGGATTTCTGTCACTCCGGAAGACTTCTTCAGCAACGTCGATGAGTTCCTGCTCGCTTACGAGCAGCCTTCGGCAGACGTTGCGGGGCTTTCCCTTTACGCGGCGTGCAAGAAAGTGGCCGAGAAGTCGAGCTTGTGTTTCTCGGGCGAGGGCGCCGATGAGTTCTTCGCCGGCTACAGCGTGTACGGCAATGTGAAACGCCTGCTCATGAACCCCGATCCGGTCTACTTCGGAACGACCTACATCATGAACGACTCGGAGCAGCGTCGCTATCTCAAGCGGTTCTACAAAGAACGTTCGGCGCGCGCCTTCATGAAGGAGCGCGGCGCCGAGGGCCGTCGATACGACCCGCTGAGCTGGATGCTCTACACCGATCTGCGCAGCTATTTCGAGGGAAGCATCCTGTTCAACTCGACCAAGATCGCGCGCGGCACGGGCCTTGACATCCGCATGCCGTATTGCGACCTGCGCATGTTCGACATCGCGCGGCGCATGCCGTCGCGGTTCAAGGCCGGCAAGGACGGCAACAAGATCGCCCTGCGCGCGGCCGCTTCCCGCGTGCTGCCCCACGAGGTTGCCTACCGCAAGAAGCTCGGTTTCCCCGTGCCCGTACGCTCGTGGCTCACGGATCCGTCGGTCAATGCGGACATCCGACGCGCCTTCCAGAGCGAGGCTGCTGCCGAGTTCTTCAACACCGACGAAATCGGTGCTCTGCTCGATGCGTTCTTGGGGCAGAAGCCGCGCGTGAGTCACCCGATCTGGTTCCCGCGCCACCAGGCTCTGCTCTGGCGCCATGTGTGGACGATCTATCTGTTCATCCGCTGGTACGAGCTGTTCTTCGGCGAGGAGGCGTGACGCAAGGGCGGTTACACAGCCGCCGCTCGATCCGGCGAGGAAGCGTGACATAAGGGCGGCCGATTCGCCATCGAGCGCTATACTTTCCCAAACGATATGTGACGGCATGGCGGCTCGTCGTCATGCCGTTCAAACGATGCAAGCAGAAAAAGGAGGCTGGCATGCCTGAAAACCGTGGTCCCGTGAAAATCATCCTCGTGACCGGCTATCTTGGAGCGGGGAAGACCACGCTGCTCAACCACATTCTCTCGAACGATCGCAACCTGCGCGCCGCCGTCATCGTCAACGACATCGGCGAGGTCAACATCGACGAGGCGCTCATCCGCGAGGGCGGTCTTTCCCAGACCGACAGCGTCATCCCGCTGACGAACGGGTGCATCTGCTGCTCGCTTTCCGACGATCTGGCCGAGCAGCTCGTCGGCATCGCCGAGACGGGCGACTTCGACTACATCGTCATCGAGGCATCGGGAATCTGCGAGCCCATGCCGATCGCTTACACCATCTCCGCCTTCTGCGACGACTCTGCAGAAGGCGGTGCCCCGCTCGCGCTCGACAACATCGTGGCAGTCGTCGACTGCGCCCGCATGATCGACGAGTTCGACGGCGGCGAGCGCCTGCTCGACGAAGATCTTGAGGAAGACGACGTCGAAAGCCTGCTCGTCGAGCAGATCGAGTTCTGCACGACCATCGTGCTGAACAAGGTCGACCTCATCACGCCCGAGCAGCTTGGCGAGGTGCGCGCCATAGTCCGCAGCCTGCAGAAGGATGCAGTCATGGTCGAGGCAGAGCAAGGCGTCGTGGCGCTCGAAGAGCTGCTCGACACCGGCCGTTTCGACTTCGACCGAGTGTACCAATCGGCGGCGTGGCTCGACATCATGATGAACGCCACGAGGGGCGGCCATGACGAGCACGACGCAGATGGCCACGAGCATCATGGCCATCATCACCATCACCATCATGGCGATCACCACGACCACGACCATGAAGGGGGCGAAGAGCTCGAGTACGGGTTCTCGTCGTTCGTTTACGAGCGTCGCAAGCCGTTCGACCTCGACAAGTTCTCGGATTTCGCTGCCAACTGGCCCAACTCGGTCATTCGCACGAAGGGCATGGTGTGGGTCAGCGAGCAACCCGACATCTGCTACTTGCTCGAGCAGGCGGGCACGCAGCGCGTCTTCATCGACAACGGGCCGTTCGTTGCCGCGCTTCCTGAAGACGAGCGGGCCCAGGTGCTCGAGGAGAATCCCGGCATCGCGAACCGCTGGGACGAGCACTGCGGCGACCGTATGACGATGCTCGTGTTCATCGGCCGCAACATGGATCAGCCTGCCATCGAGGCCGCGCTCGACGAATGCCTCACCGACTGGGAAGGCTGATTGCGGGAAAGAGCCCGACGTTTTTGCGAACTACCAGGGATGCCGATTCCGTCGAACGGGGTCGGCATCTTTTCGTCGAACGGGGTTTGCATTCTTCCGTCGAATGGGGTCGCATTCCCCGTTTTGGGTCACTGTCCTGAACGGAATTGACCCGATTGCACTGCCCTTCGCTAGGAAACACAATTCATTTTTGCCGTTCTTGAAAATATGAGGTAGATTAGTAGGCATAGTAATTGTTGCGTCGCCCCCACATTGCACGCAATGCGGGGTTTGGCTCAACGGATCAACATCTATTTTTGGAGGAGATGTCTCAATGATCAAGGTTGGTATCAATGGATTTGGCCGCATCGGTTCGCTGGCTTTCAGGGCAGCCATGAAGGCTGACGACATCGAGGTCGTCGGCATCAACGCGCCGAGCCATCCTGCTTCGCAGCTCGCATACGCCATCAAGTATGACACCGTGCATCGCGGTTACGACGGAGAGGTCGCTGCTGACGACGAGCGCAGCGTGCTGATCGTCGACGGCAAGGAAATCCCCGTTCTCGCCGACAACAAGTATCGTGACGCTTCCCTCATTCCGTGGGGCGAGCTTGGTGCCGAGTACGTCCTCGAGTGCACCGGCAAGTATCTGACGAGGGAAAAGGCCCAGGTACATCTGGACGCTGGCGCCAAGGTCGTCGTCATGTCCGGTCCTGCGAAGGACGACACGCCGATGTTCGTCTGCGGCGTCAACCTGGACAAGTACACGGCTGACATGGACATGGTCTCCAATGCTTCCTGCACCACGAACTGCCTCGCACCGATGGCCAAGGTTCTCAACGACAACTTCGGCATCATCGAGGGCCTCATGACCACGATTCATGCCGCCACCGCTTCGCAGTCGACCGTCGACGCTTTCTCGGCCAAGAACTATCGCCTCGGCCGCACCGTTTTCAACAACATCATCCCGACCACGACCGGCGCCGCCAAGGCTGTTGGCAAGGTCATCCCTGACCTGAACGGCAAGCTGACCGGCATCTCCGTGCGCGTGCCGTCCGCGAACGTCTCGCTCGTCGACCTGACCTGCCGCCTCGAGAAGGCTGCTTCTTATGACGAGATCTGCGCAGCCATGAAGGCCGCTGCCGAGGGTCCGATGAAGGGCGTTCTGGCCTACACTGACGAGGCCGTCGTTTCGCAGGACTTCTGCACCGATCCGCACACCTCGATCTTCGACGCCACCGCCGGCGTTGCTCTGACCGACAACTTCGTCAAGGTGTTCTCCTGGTACGACAACGAGTGGGGCTTCTCCAACAAGATGCTCGACCTCACCCGTCACATCGACTCCGTCCGCAAGGCGTAGTCGCGCGCTAACACGCAACCTTGGAAGCTGCCCGCCATGTGCGGGCAGCTTTTTTGTTGAGATGGAGTGGGGGCGTGCCATTGGGGACAGGCCAAATGTCTCGGGTGGTATCGATCGACAATCATGCAAGTATGGCACAG
>CACZIP010000095.1 GCA_902781245.1 uncultured Coriobacteriaceae bacterium
TGAAGTGAAAAAAGGTGCCGTTCCGAGCTCGGAACGGCACCTTTTTTGTTTTTCATCAGCGGTTTTTCTTTCTCTCTTCCAGAGAAAGCAGCACGATCTGCTCACACAGCTGCTCGTAGCTCATGCCCGCGACCCGGGCGGCCTTGGGGATGAGGGAGTTCGGCGTCATGCCCGGCAGGGTGTTGACCTCCAGGCACCAGGCCCGGCCCTCGCTGTCCAGGATGAAGTCCGAGCGGGAATAGACCGAGAGGCCCAGGGCCTCGTGGAAGCGGAGCGCCGCCTCCCCGATCTGCTTCTGCTCCTCCGGCGTGATGCGGGCCGGGCAAATCTCCTGCGCGCCCTCGGCGCCGCTCTGGTACTTGGCCACATAGTCAAAGCTGGTGCCCTCGGGCGGGACAATCTCGATGGCGCTGAGATACTGTCCGTCAAAGATGGGCTGGGTCAGCTCCCGGCCGACGATCTTCTCCTCCACGATCACGCGGCTGTGAAAGCGCGCCAGGTCGTGCAGAGCCGCCTCCAGCTCCTCCCGCGTGTCCGGCAGGGCCACGCCGATGGAGGAGCCGCCGTTGACCACCTTCACCGCGCAGGGCACCGGCAGCTCCTCAACGAGGCGCGGGATGTCGTCTTCGGTGTAGCTCAGCTCCTGCCAGGCGGGGGTGCGCACGCCGGCGCTTTCCATGATGCGCTTGGCCACCGCCTTGTCCATGGCCATGGCGCTCGGCAGCGGGCCGGAGCCCGTATACGGCACGCCCAGCAGATCCAGGGCAGCCTGGATCTTGCCGTCCTCACCGTCGGCCCCGTGCAGACCGAGGAACACGCAGTCGGCTTTTTGGCAGATCTCCAGGACATTTTTGCCGAGGTGGCTGGGGCCCTGCAGTTTGCGGGCGGCCTTCACCGCCTCCAGATCCGGGGCCTCCTTCTCGATGGCCACATGGCCGATAAAGCCGTCGGGGACGTCAAAGGCGGCCTCCAGGTCGCCGTCATAGTCCTCGAGTCCCATGTACATATCCACAAAGATGGCCTTGTGGCCCAAAGCGCGCAGCGCCTTGCAGACCGAGGTGCCGGTGACCAGGGCCACATGGCGCTCGGTGCTGATGCCGCCGCCCAGAACAACGATTTTCATATCCGCTTTCCTCCGCTGCAATCAGAAATTTTTATAAACGCGGGGCACCCGCTTCGACAGGGCGCACAGCAGCTCATAGGAGATGGTGCCCGCCGCGGCGGCCAGGGTCTCCACGCCGGCTTTGGCCCCGAAGATCTCCACCTCGTCACCCACAGAGACTTCGGGCAGGTCCGTCAGGTCGATCATGCACATGTCCATGCAGATGCTGCCGCGCTGGGGCGCAAAGCCGCTGCCGGCGGCAAAGGCGCACTTGTTGGAGCAGAGCCGGGGCAGGCCGTCGGCATAGCCCACGCCCACCACGCCCATGCGGGTGGTGCGCGCCGTGGTAAAGCGCCGGCCATAGCTGACGTCGGTCCCGGCGGGGTAGTGCTTGATGGTTTGAACGGCGGTCTTCAACGACATCACCGGCTCCAGATCCAGTTCACGCGCATAGTCGCCATAGCCGTACAGCAGCAGCCCGGGGCGCACCATGTCGAGGTGCGTTTTGGGGAAGCGAGCGGTGGCGCCGGTGTTGGCGCAATGGCGCAGGCGGAACTTCTTGCCCCATTGCGATTCGACCGCTTCGATGACATCCATAAACAGCTTGAACTGGTGGCGGGTGTACTCGAGGTCTTCCTCGCCCTCTTCGTCAGCGACGGCGAAGTGCGTGAAAATGCCCTCGGCGTCGAGCCCGGGCATCTGGCAGTCCTCGACGATGTGGCGTACGCCCTCTTCGAAGAAGTCGCCCTCGCACAGATAGCCCAAACGTGACATGCCCGTATCGACCTTGATGTGAATCTTCAGAGTCTTGCCGATCCGCACGGCCTCGTTCGAGTAGTTGATGGCCTTCGCCTCGCAGGTGACAGCTTGGGTGATGTTGTTCTCGATGAGCTTCTCGGTTTGGTCGCGCGGCGTGTGCCCGAGAATGAGGATTGGCATCTCGATGCCGTTCTTGCGCAGCTCCATGGCCTCGTCGATGCTGCTTACGGCCAGATAGTCCGCTCCCTCTTCTTGCAGGCAGCGGCTGACTTGCACCGAGCCGTGCCCGTAGGCGTCGGCCTTCACGATGCCCATGAACTTCACGTCTTCGCCGATGTGCGCCTTGAGTTTACGATAGTTGCGCGCGAGCGAATCGAGGTCGATCTCCGCCCACGTTCTTCTGAGTGTTGATGCCACGTTTAACCTCCGATTCGATGATGGTTCCATCATACTGCAACGGAGTGAGTCGGTGCCCTGGCCCCTGACTCATTGCACACAATGAGTCAGGGGCCAGGGCACCGACTCACTCGCCATGACTCCCAATGAGCAAGGGGCCAGGGCACCGACTCACTACGCTATGACCTCGCGAGCTACGGCCATGAACGCGTCGATAATGCTCCACTGGTACGTTTGCTCTTGATAGCCGAAGCTGATGGGATATTGCGCAGCCGAACCGAGGCGTAGCAGCTGCAATGACGAGAGCTGCTCTTCGGTCAGTGCGGAATGGGCCAGGATTTCCGGGCAGAAGCAAGCGCCCACGCCACGCAAGCACAGGGCGAGCAGCGTTTCAGCATTGCTCGAAGTGGTCATGATCTGCGGATGCGTAACGCCAGCTCGCTTGAGCATGCTGCGCTCTATGTGGCCGCCAATGTCGTCGATGCTGTTCAAGACAAGTGGGCAGTCGGCAATCGCCGCGAAGTCGCCCGACTCGAACCTGCGCGCCCGCTCAGGCGCGTCGCTTCCGTACAGAGCCGTGAACAGCTTGCGCGAAACGAGCATCACGACTTCCTCGCGGTAGAACTCGGCAGTCGCGATACCAGGTATGCTGTCTGGGAAGCTCGCGATGGCAAGGTCGACGTCGCCTTCGATGAGCTTTCGCCGCAGCACGTCGTTCGTGTCCTCGACCAAGTCGATGCGGATGGCGGGGAAGCGCTTCTGAAATTCCACGATGATATCGGGCAGGATGGTGCGGCCGCGCGTGTAGGTGACGCCGATGCGCAGCACGCCCCGCTGGTTTTGGGAAATGTCGCAGAACTCCTGCTGCATCATGGTGTATTCCTCGCGGAACGATTCCGCATAGCGCAGCAGGACTTCGCCAGCATAGGTGAGTTCGAGCGGCACATGGCGCACGATCAGCTGGCAGCCAAGTTCCTGTTCCAGCTTTGCGATGTTCGAGCTGAGCGACTGTTGGGTGATGTGGAGCTTCTGGGCCGCGCGTGTGAAGCTGCGTTCGCGGGCGAGCATCTCGAAATACGACAACGATACGAAATTCATGAGTGCTCCTCGGTACAAGTTTTACCTGTAACAACTACCAATAATAACAGTTTGGATATTAAGTTACCAGGTCGTACCATGTGCGTGAAGGAAACGTCCACGTCGGCCGAAAGGGGCCCACAAATGCTGCAGATCATCACCTTCTTGCTCGTTCTGGCGCTCATCTATGTAATCAAAGCCGTCGTAATCATGCAGTCGCACGCGGAGCTCGCTGAGGACGCTGCGGCGTTTTCCTGGGTCCACGCCGAGGAGGCCGGCAACGGCCCCACCACTGCATGGGTTTACGATGAGGAAGAGGCTACGGCTCCGTCCGATTCGCGCGTCGTTTCCATTCCCATGCGCCATCAGGTGGCATAAACGCGCCTCAATCGCAAATTGACAAGAAGGCCCGGAAGGATATCCTTCCGGGCCTTCTTTCATGTCCCGAATCAACGACGAGCAGAATCGGCTATCTCGTGTGATTCACCGCAGCTTGATAAGGCTTTACTTCGAATACACCAGGACAACACTCATGCCGCCCGTGATGCCAGATGCGTCAACGACGAGGTTGCCGTTATCGAGCGCTTGGACGGGGATTGTCACGCCGTCAATCGAAATGGAGGCGCCATCAGAACCGACGGACCATGTTGCATCTCCGCCCATGATCTTGGCCGAACCGCCCTGCTCGATCACGAGGGTCATGTCGCTATCGCCCGCTACAGCGGCAAGGTCTTCAGCGCTACCGTACATGCTGACGCCCATCATGTTCACGCCGCAAAGGTTCCAGTTGCCAATGAGCGCACTTTCAGAGGTGATGGCCTTGGCGCCTTCAGCATCGATGGTTGTCAGCTTCGCATACGTGCCATCCTTGGTAAGTATCATCGTACCGTTGAAGCCATCGTTCTCCATGGTCACGAGGATGGCGCCGTCTTCATAGGAGAGCGGCACGGCGTTGTCGTTGACCGTGATTTCCGCAGTGGTGTCACCGGTGGTCTTCCATGTGGCATCAGCGGTATCTTCACCCATGGTGACGGAAGCTGAGCCGTCGGCGTTCAGAACAAACCTCACTTCGCCATTGCCAAGGATTGCGCCCAAGTCGCCAACCATGGTGACGCCTTGTGACTGCAATCCGGCTAGCTTCCATTCGCCGGCGAACAGCTGCTGCGGATCGGTGGCGGCTGCACTCGAGCTAGCGGCAGCAGACGAGGCGCTCGCTGCGGTTGAAGCAGAAGCTGCCGAGCCCGATGCGCTTGCGGACGCAGCCGAGCTGGATGCGCTGCCGCCGCAAGCTGCCAATGCCAGGCAGCACACGCACAGCATGGATGCGCACAGTAGTGCCAGGTACTTCTTCATGATTCTCCCTTTCCCTTGGTTTCCACCCTGAGGAAAGGTTACCATGACGCAAGCGCTTAAGCTTCGCGGTTTCAAAACGGTTTAGTAACTATGGCGCGTTGCGCTTATCGACGAACCGAGGAACGTGCGCTCTTGATCTCTCATGCTACGAAACGCTTGTTGGGGATGCCCGTCTCGCATGGCACGAGGTGTTGGCATTTACCGCAGCCATATCGCGGCTTGAAGCGAATCTTCGTCTCCTCCATGTAAACCCAGCACGTTTGGAAATCCTTGCCGTGTTCGAGCGACAGCGCGTCCACTGGGCAACGCTTCGTGCAGGCTCCGCAGCGGGTGCAATAGGCATACGGGTCGTCGCCATAGGGGCGCGGTGTGGCCTCGAGCGGTGCGTTCGTGATGATGCTGCCGAATCGCCCAGACTTGCCGACGCGCGTGATCAGATGCGCGGACAGGCCAAACGTGCCCAGCCCTGCCGTGAACGCCACATGGCGTTCGGACCAACTGCTCACGAACATCGGGCGGCCGATGGCCTCTTCCGGCTCGCGCTTGTGAATGACGAGCGATGGCTCGAGCGCGGGGATGCAAGTCTCGAAACCTTCGTCGTGCAGCCAGCTCTCGACGAGGCGATCCGTTGCGTGGATGAACTCGTGGCCCTCGATGCGGCCGTGCAACCACTCGTCCGATGGCACGCCCAGGTTGTCCCAGTTGCTTTTGCGCATCTGCTCGGAGAAGGGGTAGAAGATCGAGATGATGCTCTTGGCGCTGGGCAGCCAGTCGTTGGGTAGCCTGAACGTATCGCCGAGGATCTTGTCCTCTGCTTTGATGCGCGCGAACAGCGGATCGTCGGCGCTCGCGCAACCAACGATAGGCGCGTCGAACATCGGCGTGCCCACGATTTCGTCACGCAGTGCCCAATCGGCTTGGATGGCATTGTCCGGGCTTGTCAGCACGTATTCGGCAAGCTTGTTTTGCAGCGTTTCGATGTTCATGGCTCTCAACTTTCTACTGGGAAGTTCGCGGTCATGCTATCGATACGTTTTTTGGTGCACTATATTCGTTCAAGTGCGCTCTCGGCCTATTCCATGTTGGGAATTATACGCTGAGGCGCAAATTGCGAGAAGCGGTCCTGTTCAACTTGGCACGCTGCGGAGATGCTTGCTTTCCCAAGCGTACTAGATTGAGTTGAATTCGCGTGTGATAGGCTCCACACCTGAAAGCATGCTTGATGGAGAGTGATTGAAATCGGTTCTGCGTAAAAAATCTCGCGAATTTGGCAGAAAATGACGTTTGTGCATGTCCAATCAAGCAAGTTAGCGGCTTGGCAAAAATCGCAACCTGGGGTTATTCCATTCAGTTGGGCCAAGTTGCTAAAAAACTAGCCAAAAATAGACTCGGCAGACATGCACAAACGTCATTTTCTGCCAAAAAACAGGAAATAATTACGCAGAGGCTATCATCGCACCTGTCGCCACCCAAAATGCTAGACATAAGGCCACTCAGTTGGCTTAAGATCGTCCCGCATTCGCTTCTTAATTGCTTCGTTGAGCTTGAATCGCTTTTCGAGGGTCTTTTGCGAAGTCGGGCGTATTCGGATTCCAAGGTGACGTGCGACTTCGTTCATGATACCGTCGAATTCTGCGATGCTTTGAAGTTGAGAAGGTGTAACTGTAATGACCTTGAAGCCCATGCAGCCCAGGGCATTTCTCCTGACGGAATCGCGTTTACGATCCGAGGCCAGTTCGTGATGCAGGTGGCTTTCGTACTCGAGACAGAGTTTTTCCTTGCGCCACATCATGTCAGGGTAAACGTGGGGCTTGCAAGCAATTTGCGATGCTTCATCTGTTAGTGTTACCTCTCCGTTCAGCTCCGGATGGGGAAAGCCATGCCCTCCTTCGATCAAGGAGAATACTGTTTTGACTGCCATGTCAGTTTCAGCTGGTGATTTCGAGTTGGGCAGTACGCGCCTGATAGCTTTTTGTGCGAGTTTTCGGCCAGATGCACCTTCGAGTTTCTGGCAAATCGTTTCAATCTGCTTTGGTGTGGTGAGTCGGTTATATCGATCGATGAAGCCATTTCCAGATCCTGGTGTTCGCGAGTATGCACCGCAAAGCTCATAGCCGAGTTCGGCTAGTTCAAAGTAAGAAAGTGAGTTGGCCGCTTGAAGAAAGCATAAAGCGGGTGATGCGACAAACACATTATGCCCGATTGCAACGAAACTCTTTTCCGCAATCGGCGTCATCCAGACGTGGCATTTTTGGAGCTCGGTATCTCGACGTTTTGCTGGACTGTCGACCATGATATGCAGCGGATTAGGGCCGAAAGCATCGCGCGGCAGCAGGAACGATTGAACGTCTAACGCGTTGTACGCACAATGTGATAGCGAATGGACTCGACATGGCTCTGCAGACCAAAGGCCACTTGAACCGCGCAACCAAAAGTAAAGCGCCGATTGGTATCCTATGAACAATCTCATGGGCGGATTATAGTGACGAAAACCTCGTCAAGAGCAAAAGTCCGAAGAACCTCCACCAAATTCGGTGCATTGTGTTTACGCAGGTAAACCAGCGAAAATTGAGAGAAAAACACAGACGATTCGACGCGGTTTTCGCGTGAAAACGTTGTGATTATACGAACGAAATCAACCCTCGCTTGCAAGCGTCTCGAGCGTGTCGCCCTCGAGGCGGTAAGTCGTCCAGCATCCCATCTGCTCGGCTCCGAGTGATAGGTAGAAGTCAATGCTTGGCAGGTTCCAGTTCAGACA
>CACZIP010000096.1 GCA_902781245.1 uncultured Coriobacteriaceae bacterium
AACCGTGCCCTCGACGATGACATCACCGCTCAACAGCTGCATGCGAACAAGCTTCCCTTGCAGATAGCTGCATGATTCGTATTCCTTCAGGAACGGATCGAAACCCTTTTCCTGCCACACCGGATAGCATTGATCGAATGCCGAGAGAATCGCATTTCCCACTGCATCGATAGCATCCTGTTTGTTGGAAAACGTATAACCATTGCCAAATGAAATCTGGCCCATTTCGGAATAGCCGACCGCCATATCCTCGAAATAGGCAGGCTGATACCTGCTATCTGAAAGAATTTCGGCTGTTTCATCAGGCTTGAAAACGTTTACGCCCATGCCAATGCAAACACCACCCGACGTTGCCTCCATCGAAATACCTGCGATTTTGTCGTCGTCGACCATCAGGTCGTTCGGCCATTTAACCTGAACGGTCTCGGGAGGAACCGCAGCCAGACGCAACAGCGCCGCACGAATGGATAGCGCCATCACAAAGCCAAGCGTGGGCAACTTCTCAAGAGACCCGCCTGGACGAAGCAGCAACGATTGGTACAAACCACCCTCTGGACTCGTCCACAACCTGCCTTGACGACCGTAACCGCCAGTCTGCTTACGCGCGCGGCAAACATACCGCTCGTTCGCATGCGCCCTCAGCGCCTTTTTAACCTGTTCGTTGGTCGAAGTGACTTCCTTGAAATAAGCGATGTCGAACGGTTTCATGCGAAACTCCAATTCAGGTCGTGCTGCCCCAGATGGTAAACATTATCCCCCTTTATTGGGTCAGTGACCAGAGAATATCGGTGGAAACCGAACGGCTCTCCTATTGTTTTTCGTACAGGGAAATCGCCAGCGGCAAGTACTTTTTGGCGTACTTGTAATAGATATAGAGCCACTCGCCAACGAAGTCGCCCTCCGACTCCTTCTGCAGCGACCAGATGTACCAGCACCAGCCTGCAAGACCCACAAAAACGAAGTTGTGTCGTCTTTCCTCAAGCGTGGGCTTCCTGCCGTAATACAGCTCAAGAGCATGTTCGGCCTCGGCTTCGTCAAGCATGCACGTTACGACGAACGTGCCGAAATCACTCGCAGAGTCTGACATGCCAGCGTATTCCCAATCAATCAGGCTCAGTGCCCCATCTTCACTGTAGAGCAAGTTGAGGTTGAAGAAGTCGTTGTGCGTAAGGCACCGTGGAGCATCGTCTGCCTCGGCGAGCTCACGTGCGCGCACCGCTTGCGCCCTCAGCTCATCGTAACCCGGCACCTCGATAGGCCCCTTCTCGAGGAGCATGGCTTCATACTTGAGCCCCTCTTCGAGATAATCGAACGACCTGTCAAGGGTTACGTTCTGGGCGTGCAGTTTCCTGGCGATAGCCATAGCCTCTTCCAGTTGAGCCTCATCATGCGGATCGAGCTCGCGAGCATTAGGAATAAATTTCGAGATTTTCCAACCACGTTTTGGATCCTCGGCCACGAACGTGCTGTCAATACCGATTTCCTTCGCCAGCTCGAGCGCTTGAAGTTCGGCGGCCCGATCTATCATCTGCTCGGTCCCCACGCCTGGATGACGGTACACGTATTCCCCGCTATCAACCGTGAAGTGACATGAAAGGTTCGTGAGCCCCTGCTTGAGTGCGTAAACATCTCGAATCTCGGAACGATCACAACCAAGCACTGATTCGATATGGTCGAAAATATCGACATCGACGTTCTCCAGGAAAAGTGGGTCGAAATCCTTCATCTCGGCAAGCGAATCGAACTCATGAATCGTGCCGCTTTCGAGCTTGCGCACCTCCATGTCGAGTTCGCCGATGTGATCGGAGTAGATTTCTTCCCAGAGTTTGGCTGCAGTTTGAGGTTCGTCATACTCGGCTTCGAGAATCTCGCGGAATCGTTCAGAGAACGCACGGTCGAAATATGCCAAATCGCACATGTACCACGATGATTCACCACCGATGCGCACACCTTTGATTCGACCAGATCCTTCAATCTCGAGGCACCACTCGTCAGTTTTGCCTTCGACATACTCTGAGAAGTAGCATGCCTTCCACATGTACCGTTCAAAGGGGTTTGCGGTCAAATAAAGGTCCGATGTGCATATGTAGGTGTTTCCGAGCTTTTCTCGAACGCGCATCAACGTGGAGTTGTTGTTGCGTTTCGCATAGTCGGGATTCACCACAATCTCCACGCCGTATTTTTCCTCCAAATAGAAGAACAGTTCCTTCTTGTAGCCGACAACTACGACGATGTCTTCAATCCCCGCCTCGTGCAGCATCTCGATTTGTCGCTCGATGAGAACCTCGCCATGTACCGTCAACAGCCCTTTGGGCTTCTCATAGGAAATTGGCACGAAACGCGACGAAAGGCCAGCTGCCATGATGATGGCGTTTTGGACTTTGTACGGTTCGAGCTCTTTCATTCCCCGTGGAGTGATTGCACCACGCTCGATAAGTTTTGCGCTTTCCAGGCCTTTATGCACCTTATTCACGCGACCGAGCGATGCGTTCAAAACTTGAGCAAGCTCTCTTTGAGTCAATCCCGGATTGTCCTTGATTGCACAGAGCATTTCGAATTCGTTTTTGTTAATCATGATGTTACTTCCATTTTTCATCATTGATAAATGAGCGTTCGAAGTATACCATTGTGTTCATGTTTCATGAACATCATCATGAAAATGAGATTTATCGAGTTCCATATCTTGCAGTGACAGCAACTCAGCTGCGAACGCACTCGAGCAGCTGAGGCCAACATTGGGAGGTCTAACAGCATGGACCAGCAAATCGCCCAACTCCGCGAAGAGAGACGGAGGAAGTATTTCGTCCGAGGTGTCGCATTCGCGATTGCATCAGGTATGTGCTACGGACTGTACACCGGTTTCCTCACGCTCGCTGAAACCCAAGACGTTTGGGGCGAATGGTTTGCGGGAGAGGCGTGGGGCAACGGCAATCCTGCCTTGAGCGCGTTTTCCATCACGTTCCTCCTCGCGGCACTCGCTGCAGGAATCAACGACTTCTTCAGCGGAATCTGGTCGTTGCTTGCATGTGCGAAAAACCGTCAGCTCGGTGACTTTTGGAAGACTATCAAGACCAAGCCGGGCTGGATCATGATGCTCTGTGCCGCAATCGGTGGGCCGCTGGCTACTATCTGCTACGTCATAGCTCTCAACTCGGCAACAGCGGCGGGCAACCCTGGTGTCATCGTCCCCATCGCAGCGCTCAACTGCGCAATCGGCGCCATCCTTGGCCGCGTCTTCTTCAAGCAGGAATTGAATGCCCATAAAATCGTTGGCATCCTGATCTGCTTGTTCGCAGGCGCACTCATTGGCGGCACAAGCTTTGCAGCCATGGGTCCCGAGGCTCTGATCGCTTGCCTCTTTGCATTCATCGCAGCTTTTGGATGGGGATTCGAGGGATGCGTCGCCGGCTTCGGCACCATCCTCATCGATTACCGCATTGGCATCGCCATCAGGCAGGTGACCTCGGGCATCCTCACGCTGTTTATCGTATTCCCACTGCTGGCGATTATCGGTGGCGAGATGTCAACCGCCATCGATCTCGCCTCAGCGGCCTTCACCAGCCCCGCACTACTCATCTTGGTGATATCCGGCTTTTTTGCCATGCCAGCGTTTTCGTTCTGGTATAAGGGCAATTCGATGTGCGGCGCCGCGCTCGGCATGGCATGCAACGGTATGTACGCCTTCTGGGGACCGTTCTTCATATGGGTCATCATGGGTTTGCTTAACCTGGGTGGCGTCGCCGAAGCTTACCCTCCGCTGGCACCCATACAATGGATTGGCGCGCTCATCATGGTCGCGGGTATTTTCTGCATTGCCGTGAATCCAACGTCATTGTTTGGCAAACGCAACGGGAAGGAGGCGTAAAGCCATGGCCAACGAAAAGGAACTCATTCCGCTGTATTACGCCATCATCAAGCATTTCATGGATGGAACCGAGGCGTGCGCCGACGACGTCGTATCTGCCCTTTCCCCAGATTACGGCGACTATAAGCTGCTCACTCACAAAGACGTCGAGGAAGCCTTGGCTACGGCCAAGGAGAACGGCCTGCTCGACGAGTCAAATTACGGCATCGATGCGAACGACCAGCTGCAGGTCTATTACAAAGTCACCGATTTCGGGCTCGACATGATGAACCGCTACATCGGAAAGTACAACAACCCCAAATAGGAAACTCATTTCATCATACGGATGCAAATGCGGCCACGGGTGTTTACCCATGGCCGCATCTCTTCTCGGTCATCGACTCTTGGAGTTTTGGCGACTAGCCAGACACCTCGATCGTGTGCAGGTAATCGAGCATAGCGCGTTCCTGCTCCTCGTCGAGCACGCTTTCCGGCGCTTCGTCGAGCAGCTTTTCCACGATTGCATGGGCGCGATGAGTCGACTCGAGCTGCCCCTGCGCCTCCCACTCATCGGAACCGTTCCAATCCGAAACGGTGGGCTCCCAAGCTTCTTGGCAATAATCGAGCGTCTCGTCATAGACGAGGAAATTGCCGCCGAAATCCTCCTCGTAGATCATGTCGAGACCCATATGCTCTTCGTTGAAGGTGAGCCCACCGACCAACAATCGAACGCGGGCGATAAGCTCATCGTCGAGCACGGTCTTCTCAAGAGAGGACGTCATGAGATTGGCAAGCGATCCAGCTGTCTGGCTGGTCACATCGCATCCGGCGAGCGCAGTGTACAGGAAGCTTTGCATCGTCTCCATGCCTGCCTGGTAATCGATGCATTTGGATGACGTGACGCCGGTCTGGGCGCGCGACGGCAGATGATAGAACTCACGTTGCATCTGGGTCGATGCGGCGAGCATGAGCATCGTGTCGGGATGCGCGCACTCCCACGAGGCAGAACGCATGTAGCCATAGGTCAGCGATGCCGACACAACCACGGGAATGCCAGGCTTGATGAGCTGTGCAAGCACGAGACCCGCGAGCTCTTCTGCAAGCGAGAGAATAACCGTGGAGAGCGGGAACACCGGCGAGGTGATGCCGGACATCGGGGCAGACACGATGACGACGGGCTGATTGGCCTCCGCATAAACCTGGATGCCATCGCAGGCGAACTGCGAGTAGAGCAACGGGGAGTTGGGGCAGACGATATGCCATGTCACATAGTGGTCATCAGTGTAGGTGTCGCTACCGAAGCCAATGTTGTAGAGTCTCAGGACTTCTTTCTTCTTCTGCACCGTCTCGAGACTCATCGGGCTGAGAAGCGGCTTGTTGCAGTGCTTGAACGATTCGAACATGGCAACGATGCCCCGCATGCGCTCAGGTACGTCATTGAGGGAAACGGGCTCATAACCACCGATGTCGACGTTCGGCAACGCCTGGTAGAGCTTCTGCAAATCGGCGAAGTCCTTCCTCGTCGCGAGCCTACGCGTTCCATCGTAGTCGCGCATGAAGACTTCTCCACCGTTCGGATGGATGAGAATGCGGTCCCCACCGACCAAGACATCATGCTCGTGATTTGGCGCTTCAAGCTTGAATTGGGAAGGCGCAAGCTCTACACACCTTTCAATCTCACGAGCGTCAAAGAAGACGGTGTGTCCGTCCACTTTGAAACCATGGTTCTTGAAAATCTCGGTGGTCTCGGCAGACTTGAAGACAACGCCTTTCTTGGAAAGAATCTCACATGCCTTCTAATGAATGGTTTGCATTTGCTCGGGCGAGAGCACATCAAGCTGTCCAGCTACGTTCATATGAGACAATCCTGCCTTATCAATTAATTCATTTGTGTATGTTCAAATTTGTTATTCGTTGCGAAAAAAAGGGGCGCGTTGCGCCCCATCAAAGTAGGACTATGCCTCAAGCCAAGCTTTGGCTTCCTTTTCGGTGATCGGGCGAATGTCTTCTCCCGAGTTGTACGGGCTGTCAACGCCACCAAGACCCCAAAGGAAGTACAGACCGCCCTTGGTCTTGTAGAGGGTCTCCTCATAACCAGCTGGATCACCGTAGTAGCTATGAGCGCGATTGGCCAAAGCCTCTGCCGTGTTGGTGTCGTAAGAATGCTTCTTACCTTCGAACATCTTCATCTTGCGCATTATGATTCCTCCTAGAAACTTACTTCATTCAAGAATGAACTCGAATGCTTATCTAACACCATACCATTTTACAGCGTTCCGAACTCTCCGCGATACCAAACCAACAGCGCATACATGGTCCATACGGGATGCCAGTAGCTGCTCGTCGCTTCGCGTCCAGCCGCCTCGGAGAAGTACTTCTTGATGTAATAGCGAGGGAGAAGTCCACTGAGCAGGTATTTTGCCTCCCTGCTCGAGAACAGCTCCTTGAGCATGCTCGCCCACGGCTCTTCGTGCATCCACACCTGAGTGGGAACGGGGAATGCGCGCTTGGGTTTCTGCGCAACTTCTTGTGGAAGGAAGCTCTCGGCCGCATCACGGAACACGATCTTGTTGTTGTCAGGAGTGACCTTGTATTCCGTGGGAATCGACACCGCAAAGTCGAACAGCCTGCGGTCGATGAGCGGCGTGCGGATGTCCACCTTGTTAGCGCGCGCAACCGCATCCAGGTTCGGCAGAAGGTTGCACTCTGTCGCGTAGGTCAGATCGAACGCCTGCATCTTCTCGAAGCCGTCGCTGAAACGCTCGAGATAGCGCTCAGGTTCTTTCAAACCACGCGTCTTCATGCAGGTGTGGGCGGCCTTCCAGTAATCAACCTGGGGTGAGTTCAGGTAGTTCTGATAAACCTTGTAGCCGCAGAACAGCTCATCGGGGCCTTCACCCGAACAGCAGGCGCTCGTGTGCTTTGCAGCCTCGCGCGCCGCCAGGAACAGGGGAATGTAGGACGAGTCGCCGCTCGGTTCCTCGCGCGCAACCATCGCCTCGGGAACAACATCGAAGTACTCCTCGATGGTGACCGGGCAAACGTGGAAGTCGACATTGAGCGCCTCGGCTATCGCAGCAGCTTCCTTCGACTCGTCGTAACGGCTTTCCTCATAACCAACGCTCACAACCTGCTTGGCAGGCAGGCCCGCTGCAAGCAGCGAAGAGTCGACGCCAGAAGAAAGAAACGAAGCATCGCTCGTCTTGCGTTCGGTTTCAAAGATGTCGGACAGGATGCCTTTCAGATCCTCAACGGCAGACTCGTAGCTTTCGTAGCGATTCGAGGAGAACTCGACGTCTTCAAAACGATCGACGGTCACGTTGCCGTTGTTCTCGACAAGACGGAACCCGGGAAGGAGCCTTTTGACACCTTTGTAGAAGGTGTTTTCTGTCGCCGGATACCAGAAACGCAGGTATGTCGGCACGATGTCGCGATTGAATTCTTTCGCATGTCCGCTTTCCTCCAGCAGCCCATGGATAGTGTCCGAATAGAACCATGCACCGTCGGCCCCTTTGCAGTAATACACGGGCTGGC
>CACZIP010000097.1 GCA_902781245.1 uncultured Coriobacteriaceae bacterium
GCCAAATGTCTCGGGTGTTTTCGGTCGGAGATAGAGCCAATCTCCGACCGAAAACACCCGAGACATTTGGCCCGTCCCCTTTGGCACATTTTCACGAGAGCCTGCGAGTTGATGCGTCGGAACAAACCCATCGGAGTACAATGGATGCAACAGGGAGCAACGCCTCCACATGGCAGAGAGCAAAGGAGCCACCATGGAAACCCGTCCATACGTACCTTGGGACATGATCATCTCGTTCATGACCGACGTGTTCGAAGCATATGGCGTACCACGCGAGGACGCCGAAATCTGCGCCGACGTGCTTGCAGAGTCCGATCGCCGTGGCATCGAGAGCCATGGTTGCAACCGCTTCAAGCCCATCTACCTCGACCGCATCGACCGCGGCACGCTGCTTCCCGTGACCGAGCTCGAAATCGTCAAAGAGACGCCGACCACCGTGGTGGCCGACGCGCACGACGGCATGGGCATGGTCGCGAGCTACCGCGTGATGGAAATGCTCATCGAGAAGGCGAAGAAATACGGCATGGCAGGTGGCGCCATTCGCAATTCGACGCACTACGGCATCGCAGGCTACTGGACCGGCATGGCTGCCAAGGAAGGCATGGTCGGCATCACGGGCACCAACGCACGTCCGTCCATCGCCCCGACGTTCGGCATCGAGAACATGATGGGCACGAACCCGCTGACGTTCTCGATTCCCACCGATGAGGAATTCCCCTTCTGCATCGACTGCGCAACCTCCATCGTGCAGCGCGGCAAGATCGAGTACTGGGCGCGCTCGGGCAAGGAGACACCCGCCGGCATGGTCGTCGCAGCCGACGGTAGCGAAGTCACCGACTCGCAGGAGATCCTGAAGATGCTCGTCGACGGTACGGCGGCTTTGGCGCCGTTGGGTGGCGGCCCCGGCGACGAGATGTGCGGCTACAAAGGCTACGGCTACGCGGCTGTCGTCGAGATCCTCTCGGCAGCGCTGTCCGGCGGCGAGTTCATGAAGGCGCTCACGGGCGTTGCGCCCGACGGCTCGCCGCAGATGTACCACCTCGGGCATTTCTTCTTCGTGGTCGATCCTGATGCGTTCGTCGGCCTTGACGAGTTCAAGAAGATCGCGGGCGATATCTGCCGTGCGCTGCGCGCTTCCAAGAAGGCACCGGGCTACGACCGCATCTACACCGCCGGCGAGAAGGAATACCTGGCTTGGCTCGACCGCAAGGACAAGGGCGTGCCCGTCAGCGAGTCGGTGCAGAAAGAGCTCATCGAGTTGCGTGACAAGCTCTCGCTCGACTACAAGTTCCCGTTTGAATAAGAGCAGCGTGGAATTCCTGATCGTCTGCCCTCTGGCATTCATAGCAGGGTTCGTCGACTCGATCGCCGGAGGCGGCGGTCTCATTTCGCTGCCTGCGTTCATCTTCGCTGGCTTGCCCGTTCACAACGCCATTGCCACGAACAAGCTCGCATCGACGATGGGCACCACAATTGCGACGATTCGCTACGCCATCAACGGCTACATGGTGAAGGCGTTCGTCGTCGCCGGAGTCGCCTGCGGGCTGACGGGCTCGTTCATCGGCAGCAACCTAGCCCTCGTCACCGGTGACTCGGCGTTCAAGGTCATCATGCTCGTCATCTTGCCGTTCGTCGCGTTCTTCGTGCTGCGCACCAAAAACCTCGACGTGTTCTCGAAAACGGAGATCCCGCGCGGGCGAGCGCTAGCCATCACGGCTGCAGTCGCGCTTGCCATCGGCGTGTACGATGGGTTCTACGGCCCGGGCACGGGCACGTTCCTCATGCTCGCCCTCACCGCGCTCGCCCATCAGGACGTGCGCACAGCCGCCGGCACCACGAAGGCTATCAACCTGTCGACGAACGCAGCCGCGCTCGCCGTGTTCCTCGTGAACGGGACCGTGCTGCTGCCGCTTGGAATCGCAGCCGGTGCGTTCAACATCGCCGGCAACTGGATCGGATCGCGCAGCTTCACCCAGCGCGGTTCGGCGATTGCACGACCCATCATGCTCGTGGTCATCGTGCTCTTCGCAATCCGCCTCGTGTTCGACCTTGTAATGTGATAACGAGTGCCAAGGGCGTGGGATGGACAGGGCACGGGCGCTATAGCATGTCTTGCTCTCTTCGTTTAAACAGGTTCACCTACTCCGTCGTCCACGAGCCCGATATTGATGCAAGCCATCACATCCAAATCACACATTGACCTAGCATTGGCGTTCATCGTCCCACCCGAATCGTCCATGGAGCTGATATCAGCGCAGATTGGCCCACCCGAATCGTCCATGGAGCTGATATTGGTGCAGGAAAGGTTGCTTTGCGTGCAGATATCCAGTCCATGGATGATTTTCCCCGCGTTTTTGCCCCAAATCCCGTCCATGGACCCCGTATCGGAGCACGCAATCGTCCAGGGACCCCGTATTGGTGCAAAGGGACTACATTTTTGTGCAGATATTGGGTCCATGGACGAATTATGCTCTGAATTGGCGCAGAGGAATCTCAACGAACCTTCGTCGAACGCACTTTTTTCCTTCAATTCAAAAAGCCCCACATCAGAGAGGCTTGATTCCGAACTAGATCAACTTGCCGTTGCAGTGGTCGATCATGTGCTGCAGAATCTGGGCGGTCCAGCCGCGGCATTCCTTCTTGCGCGGAATCAGCACACCGTCGACGAGCTCCTGATAGGTGAAGGTAGCTTGGTCGAAGCGCGTGACCTTCGTCGTATCCTCGCGCGTGAGGCAACCCTCTTCGGTGCGATACGGACGCAGCGCGCGCTTCATCGCAGGGTTGAACATGACATGTGCGCGGTCCTTCTCGTTCTTGTAGGCAATGACGGCCTTCGTCACGCCGATCTGATTGGCTGCCAGGCAGGCACCGTCCTCGATCGACTCAAGCGTGTCGAGCAGATCTTGAGCCAATTCGGCATCCTCGGCCGTTGCCGGCTCACACGGCTTTGCCAGCAGTTCCTCGTCAGTGACCAGTTCGCGAATCATGTAAAACCCCTTCGAGCAGTTGCGTTTCAATCTTGCGTGCCAATTGTACATGAGGCGCGCCCCGATGGTGCCAGGTTGCGCCTCATGTACACGGAAGTGGCTTTGTGGGTGCAAGATTCGCTAGGTTTTTTGCATATAATTCCGCATATGAAAGAGAACGTCGAGAACCGCAACGGACAAGTCATCGGCTACGCATTCGCCGTGCTGCAAGCAGTGCTGTACTCGACCATGGGCATCTTCGGGAAGCTGCTGTACGCCACGGGAATGGACTCGCACGAGGCAGTGATTCTGCGCTTCATGTGCTCGACGGTGTTGCTTGGCGCCTTCATGCTCATATGGCGCAAGGAGCGCCTGATCAGCCGCCAGCGCACAGTCTACATTCAAGCCATCTTCTACTTCGCATCCGCGTTCCTCTACTTCTTCGCCGTTGAGCGTATGAACGCAGGCATCTCGACTGTGTTCTTCTACCTCTACCCTGCCATGGTCGCAGCCATCAACCTCGTCGTGTTCCACGAACGGCTCACCGTCTCAGTTGCCGTCGCGCTTGTGTTGTCGATCATGGGCCTCGTGCTGATTTCTGGCATCATCGGCGGCGAGCTCAAGCTCGACCCGCTCGGCCTCGTGTTCGCGCTGGCCTCTGCCCTGGCATTCGCCATCTACACCGTGATCATCCAGGTGACGGGGCGCACCGAGGGGTCGTTCACCGTCACGTTCACACTCAGCTGGACGAGTTTGCTCGCGTCATGCATCATCTTCGCCCCGTCGGTACCCACTATGTTCGCTCTCACGCCGTACCAAGTTGGAATCGGCTGCACGATGGCGCTCGCGAACACGATCCTGCCGGTCGTGCTCTACATCCAAGCCGTCAAGCACATCGGCGGCACGAAGACTTCGCTCATCGGCATCAGCGAAACACCGTTCTCGCTGTTCTTTGCCTTCCTCATCCTGGGCGAGACCATCGCACCTATGGAAGGCGTCGGCATCGTGTTCGTCATTGCAGGCATCGCCGCAATCACTGTCGGACCGTTGTTGCAAAAGAAAGAATGACGCATCTGGCCGACCTCTTCGCTTCGCTTGCGCGGAACGCCTGGAAACCGTAGAGTGACACGTGAGCGATGCCAGCAACAAAGGGGGCGCACCATGGGTTGTTATGAACGCGAACAAGCGGCAATTGCAGCAGGAACCGGCCAGCGAGGCGACGCAGCACGCGCATACTTTGCAGAACTCGACAAGACGATCAGCGACGAGGCGTCATGCCTGACACACCGCCCCGATTACACAAAGACGCTGTTCGCGCCTGAAAACGACGACATCTACCAAGAGTTCTGCCGCTACGTCGACCAGCCCGAACCGCGCTACTTCGACACCATCGAGAACCCCATGTGCATCGAGGGTTGGACGGCCGCAGAGATCTACCGCACGATGATCGCCTCAAACCCGCGCATCGTCGCGCTCGACGCCGGCGCTATCTACGGCACGATGGTCACGCTGCGCACGAACCCAGCCCTCGGCAAAAAGGTGCTCGAGTTCAAGCCGACGTGCTACCAGAACGGTTGCGGCAACACCTATCGGCCCAGTGGCGAGAGCTGGGCCTGATAACTTGGCGCCACGCGCAATCGCACACGCAACGCTGATCGCCCGAACGCGATTCCATCGAACCACGCAGAAGGAGACCTCGTGCAAACCACCTACGCCCGCACGTCAAACGAAGCAACCCAACTCGAGGAAGACGGCAGACGCGTTGCGCGCCTCGCTGCGCGCGAAAGCATCGTGCTGCTCGAGAACGATGGCGCGCTGCCGTTGAAACCTGGCCGCATCGCGCTGTTCGGCGCAGGCGCCGGCATGACCGTTTCGGGAGGTACGGGGTCGGGCGAGGTGAACGTACGCCATGTGACGAGCGTGCGCGAAGGACTCGAAGCTGCTGGTTTCGAAATCGCCACCGCAGCGCGCATCGATGCATATGAGCGCACCTGGCACGAAGAACGCGAGGCGTTCATCGCCGAGCAACGGGCCAAGATGAAAAGACCAAGCCTCCGCGTGCTCAACGAGCTCATCGCGATGGAGTACCGTCCCCCCGAGGACGAACCCGTCACGAACGAGGAAGCGCGTTCGCTCAACGCCGACACCTGCTTGTACGTGCTGTCGCGGCAATCAGGCGAGGGCATCGACCGCACTGACGAGCCTGGAAGCTATCGACTGACCGACCACGAGATCGCAGATATCCGCACGTGCGCCGAATCGTTTGACACGACCATCGTCGTTTTGAACGTGGGCGCGCCCATCGACCTATCGTTCCGCAAGGAGATCCCCGGAATCAACGCACTCGTGCTCATGGGCCAGCTCGGCATGGAAAGCGGCCATGCACTTGCTGACATCATTTCGGGCAGCGAGAGCCCATCAGGCAAGCTGGCTGTGTCATGGCCCGAGTCGCTTGCACAGGTGCCCTACTCCTCGGAGTTTGGCCTCCTGGCCGACGACCTCGATAGCGCAGATTACAAGGAAGGCGTCTACGTCGGATATCGCTACTACACGAGCTTCGACGTGAAGCCTGCCTATCCGTTCGGATTCGGCCTGAGCTACGCGACATTCTCGCAGCGACTCGAATCTATGACGCTCGAGGGCACGACTGTCAAGCTGGCGGTTGCCGTCGAGAACACGAGCCCCACTTTCGCTGGTAAGCACGTCGTGCAAGCATATGCGAGTTGCCCCGAAGGCACCCTTTGCAAAGAACGCGTCAGGCTTGTCGCATTTGCGAAGACGCCCGAGCTCGCACCTGAAGAGTCGCGTCTCGTAGCGCTTTCGTTCCCACTGCGCGAGCTGGCCTCCTACGACGAATCGCAAGCCGAAACCGTACTCGAAGCCGGTGACTACATCGTCTCGCTCGGCACGTCCGCCCTCGACACCACGCCTGTAGCAACCGTAACGGCACCTGTGCGCATCGTGCTCGAAAAGCATCAAAACCTCTGCGCATCGAGCGGGCACATCGCTGAGCTCAAAGTCGCACCACACGAGGCAGCGCTGCTCAACAGCTTGCCCACCGTCACAATCGATGCCGCAAGCATCTCCCCCATCGTGCACGAGTACGGCACGCCCGCGCCCGTCGAACCCGAAATCGAAGCGCTCGTTGCCGTGCTCTCGGACCGTCAGCAAATCGATCTATGCGTCGGCACGGGTTTGTTCGGCGATAAACGGGGCTTCAGCGTGCCCGGCGCAGTGGGCCACACCACAACGGCATTCTTGGATTCCGGCATACCCAATGTCGAGCTGTGCGACGGACCCGCTGGCATTCGCCTGCAACGCAGATCTACCGTCGATGCCAAGGCCACCATCCGCCCACTCGACCCGCCACTGTCAATCTACGAAGTGCTGCCCAACGCGATTACGCGTTTCATGTACGGAAACCCAAAGAAGGATCAGATCGTCTACCAGTTCGTGACGGGCTTTCCCGCTGCGTCGAGCATCGCGCAAACATGGAACGTTGACCTCGCACGGCAGGTCGGCGACACAGTCGGCCACGAGATGGCAGCTTTCGGCGTGACCTATTGGCTGGCCCCTGCTCTCAACATCGTGCGCAACCCCCTGTGCGGCCGCAACTTCGAGTACTACTCGGAAGACCCCGTCATCTCAGGCAAAATGGCTGCTGCCGTAACGGCTGGCGTCCAGTCGACACCTGGTTGCTTCGCGTGCTGCAAGCACTTCGCCGCCAACAACCAGGAGACGAACCGCAACACCATGACGTCAAACGTCGACGAGCGGGTGCTGCGCGAAATCTACCTGCGCGGGTTCGAAATCGCCGTGCGCGAAGGGCGCCCGGCGAGCATCATGTCGTCCTATAACAAGGTGAACGGGACGTACAGTTCGGAAAATGCCGACTTGCTCACGGGCATCTTGCGCGATGAGTGGAAGTTCGACGGCGTAGTCATGACCGACTGGCTCGCAACCGGCCGCGGTCGGTCGGACGAGTGCCAAGCTTTGCAAGCTGGCGTCGACCTCATCATGCCCGGTGGCAAGATGGCACGCACCATGCTGTCCATCGGCTTGAAGACGGGGCGCCTGACGCACAATGCGCTTGCCACGGCCTGTGCACGCGTGCTTTCCAAGACGCTCGCGGCAAGGCCGGATGAAAGTGCTACGTAGCGATTTAGCGTTTCGCCCTCCCCGATTACCAATAAAATCAACCTTCCCTCAACGAACGCGGCGCACGCTTACCATTTTTCTGGAAATCGATGCTACTATCATGCCTAGAGAGAGTGGGTTCTTCCCAGCAAACCAAGAACAAACCAAGACGAGAAAGGCTGGTTACCATGGCAGTTAACATCAACACCGACGATTGCATCGCCTGCGGCATCTGCGTG
>CACZIP010000098.1 GCA_902781245.1 uncultured Coriobacteriaceae bacterium
GTCTTTCATGACAAGGATCTGATCCGCGGATCGGATGGTGGACAGACGATGGGCAACGATAAAGCTGGTGCGTCCGTTGGACAGTTTATCAAAGGACTGCTGGATCAGCATTTCGGTACGGGTATCGATGGAGCTGGTGGCCTCGTCCAGGATGATCATAGGAGGCATGGCCAGCATGATACGGGCAATGCACAAAAGCTGGCGCTGGCCTTCCCTTGCGTGTATTGGGAACCGGCGCGCTTATTTCAGTGATACTGAGCACCGTGCTCTGGTTCGCCACACATGGCGCGCTTGAAATCCCCTCCGATGGCTCATCGATGGGGCCGCTGCTCGATGTGGTGCTGTCGTTTGTCGTGGGAGGTGCCATAGCAGCTATCGCAGAATCCATCATGCTGGCGACGAAGGCCCCGATTCCCGTTTTGCTCATCGTGTTCATAGTAGATGGCGCCATCATGGCCGCGTTCAATCTCGACGCACTGCCGTTCATGAACAACGGCGGCTTCATCGTTTCGCTTTTCGCCGCTGGGCAAGCCGCCTACGAGACGTTCCAGGTGTTGCTCATGGGCATCACGCCCATCCCGTTCATCACCGTCCTGTGCGTTTACCTGTCCGTTACAGTGCTTGGAATTCTCGCCGGCCTGATTCGCCAGCCCACGCGGTAATGCCTTTCTCTGCATATACGAAAAACAGAACGCAGCCTCTTATTCGAAAGCATGTTGAAGTATCGCTTTCGAAAAGCGCTACCATATATGAGCGGACAAAGCAGAGCGTTCACAAGGGACGAACAATGGCAATCACCTGGGAAGTCGATAAACCGCTCGCTGAGAAACTCGAAGCGCTGCAAGCCGTTTTACGAGAAGCGGGCAAGGTTGCAGTTGCATTTTCAGGCGGAGTCGATTCAACGTTGCTTCTCGCAATTGCACACGATGTGCTCGGCGACGACGTTTTGGCCGTTACAGGCAGGAGCCCTTCCGTGCCTGCCCGCGAAATCGCCGAAACCCAGAAGTTCTGCCTCGACGAGGGAATTCACCACATAATCGTTGATACGCAAGAGTTTGAGATCGAGGGCTTCGACCACAACCCGCCCAATCGCTGCTACCTCTGCAAGAAAGAGATTTTCTCGCGCATCATGAGTGCTGCTTCAGAACATGGCTTCACGGTGCTTGCCGAAGGCTCGAACCTCGACGACAAAGGCGATTACCGCCCTGGTTCGCAGGCAGTTGCCGAGATGGGCGTACTCAGCCCGCTTTGCGAAGCAGGATTGACCAAGGCCGACATCCGCGCTCTTGCAAAAGCACGTGGGCTGTCCGTATGGAACAAACCCGCTTTCGCATGCTTGAACTCGCGGTTTGCTTACGGCGACCTACTCATCCCTGAGCGCTTGGCGATGGTCGACAGCGCAGAGGATGCACTTCGAAGCCTTGGGTTCGCCCAAGTAAGGGTGCGCTATCAAAACGGCTCGGCACGCATCGAGGTGGCACCTGACGAGATCATCCGCATCGCACAACCCGCCGTGCGCGATCAGGTTGTCGACTCTTTGAAGGCGCTTGGCTTTGACTACGTCTCGCTCGACCTTCAAGGCTATCGAACGGGAAGCATGAACGAAACGCTCTAGTGCGGCATGCAAGCGCGCTTCACATGTGATGCACCATCATAACCTGCATCATTCCATGCAGGTTATGAATCACGAATCCTACCTGGTAGACAATACAATCTTGGCAATCGTTCCCATCAGGAGGAAGGTTCGCCATGTCCCAGGAAAAATTCGTCGAACGCATGCACATCACCAATCAAGCTATTGCCCATGAAGAAGCGGATCGCATCCCCATTTGGTGCCAATACGGCACGACTCCCTACCTTCTTTCAGACGGAATCGTCACTTACCGTGACTCGATGTACGACTACGAAAAGGCTGCCGAAGCCATCATCAAATTCCATCAGGACTTCCAGCCGGATGCACAGCTGGCCAACATGGTGAGCGGCAAAATCGAAGATATCGCCGAGACGGCCGTGCTCGACTGGCCAGGTCGCGAAGGCGGAAACGTGCCCGATGAGAGCATCTACCAAACGCTCGAACCCGAGTTGATGATGGAAGACGAGTACGATGAACTCTTCGGCGACTTCACAGGCTTCTTGCTGCACAAGTACATCCCCCGCGCGTTCCCAGGGCTTGCCGGCCTTGGAAAGGTGCTGAATCCTGCACCGACTGGCTACATGTATGCAGGCCAACTTGCGAACTCGTTGTTCAGCCCAGACGCCGTCAGTGCTTACGAGAAGCTCATCGAGATGGCTAAAGCTAACGCCGAATGCCAAGCCGCCATCAAGAAACTACAGGGCACGCTCTTTGGCATGGGCTTCCCTCCCCTGCTTACGGGCGTGGGGCTCGTGCCGTACGATACTCTTTCGAACTATTTCCGCCACACCGTCGACACCTTCGAAGATCTCATGTTCCAAGAGGAAAACGTCGAACGCGCGGTCAATTTCTTCGCCGACCTGCAAATCAAGAACCTGCAGTACTTCCGTTTCGTCGACATGCCCGTCAAACGCGTCATGTTCTGGATGCACAAAGGCATGGACGGTTTCATGAATCCCGAGCAATTCGAGAGGTTTTACTGGACGCCGTTCCTCAAAGTCATCAACGCACTCGTGGACATGGGCGTCACGCCGGTCATCTACACGGAAGGCCCTTACAATTCGCGTCTTGAGCAAATGGTCGGCCTGCCCGCCGGCAAATGCGTCGTGCATTTCGAGGAAGTCGATTTGCAGCGCGCAAAAGACACGGTGGGCAAAGACAGCTGCATCACAGCGAACTTCCCCTTGTATCTACTCGAGTACGGTACGAAACAACAGGTCGTCGATGAAGTGAAGCGCCAAATCGACATCGGCGCCCCTGGTGGCGGCTTCATCTGGGAAACAAACGCCTCAATCCAGAACGTCAAGCGGGAGAACCTCGAAGTCATGTATGACACCGTACGCGAATACGGCAGGAAGTAGCGAGTCGACGCCCTGGCACCCGACTCATTGTGCACAACGAGTCGGCACCCTGACTCCTGACTCATTATTGCGAGATAATACGTCCATCACGACGAAGGAGCCGCGATGGACGTTTCTCATATGCGCGAAGTGCTCACGCTTGCCGAGCACCTGAACTTCACGACCGCAGCAGCTGAACTGTATGTTTCGCAGCCAACGCTCACACGGCATATCGGCGCCATCGAGGACGAGCTCGGCGTGAAGCTTTTCAAGCGCACGAACCATGTGGTCGAACTAACACGGGCGGGCGTCGTAGCCGTGAAGGCGTTCGAGAAGATCACCGCAAGCTACGATGCGCTGCTCAATGATGTCGCCCTCGTCAACGAGGCCGACGCTGGCGACCTGATGCTCGGTATGGTGTATTACGGAACGACCGCCTATTACGGTTATCCGCTTCTCGAGGTGTTCTCAAAGCATCATCCCGATGTACGCGTGTCGACCATCACGGCGCAAACCACGCAGATCTACAAGCATCTGCACAAAGGGACGATTGATGTTGGTCTGACGATCACTTCGTCGGATTACGGTGACGGTGTCGAGCGTGCAACGGTCGCTACCATTCCGCTCTACGCGTTCATGCAAACCAATCACCCACTCGCGAACCGCACCTCAATCAGCCTTGAGGAACTTGCGAAACAGAAGCTCGTGTTAAATAGCATCAACGTCGAGCAGCAACATCACATCCTGCAGCTATTCGAACGACACGGCATCACGCCGACCGATATCGTCTACCTCGAGCACATAGACACGTTGTTGCCCACGCTCGCCCGCACGAATGGCGTGTTCATCGGCAGTATGCTGCTCACTGCGATACCGCAGCAACATCACGAGTTCGTTGAGATCGAAGCCGACGATTTCACCATCGATGTGGCGCTCGTCTATCTTAAAGACAATCCGAATCCGAACATCGCCCGCCTCATCGAATGCATTCCCGAAATCAGGAAACCGAGCATGTAATATACGTTAGCTGGCGATTTCATCAGTTACTGCGCTTCGCAAGATTGCTCCAGCTGACCATCGGACAAAGAACGAAACAGAGGTAGCCATGAATGATTTGATCATCGGCATCGTCGGAATGGGCATGATAGGCAACAGCACCGCCGTGCTGTCAACGCTTCACGGTCTCAAGACGATTGTCTATCTGCGAAATCCTCAAAAGGCGGAGGGTTGCCTTGTCGAATTCGACCGCATGTACCAGCAGATGGTCGATCAGCAGGTCATTTCGGCCGAACAAGCGGCTCATGCAAAAACATACTTGAATGTCGTAGGCCGATACGAAGACATGTCGAAATGCACCTTCATCTTCGAGGCCATCCAGGAAACGCCCGAGGCCAAATGGAACTGCTTCAAGGCAATCGAGCTCTGCTGTCCTGACGTTAAGGCAATTGGATCCTGCAGTTCATCCATTCTTCCCGACGAGCTGGCAGAGGCAACGCCTAACTTGGCTGATCGCATATTGGTGACGCATCCGTTCTATCCGGTTCACATGGTTCCCTACGTCGAGCTGTGCGTGGGCGAGAACACGTCCGATGAAGCAATTCGATACACGCGAGAAGTGCTTGATGCCCTCGATCGAAAGCCTTCTGTGCTCAAGAAGCCGAACCCCGGGTTCATCGGCAACTACTTGCAGTTCGCGCTCTGGGCTGCCGCTTTGAAGCTGCTTGAAGAGGGCGTATGCGACCCAGAGGACATCGACAACTGCCTGGCTTACAGTTTTTGCCCGAGATACACGAGTATCGGCATGTTTGAGCATTTCGACAACGGCGGCTACCAGCTCAATGCCTCTACCTGTGACAACGTGTTCCCCTTCCTTCCACGCTACGAAGGAGCGCCGGATATCGTGCGGGAGAAGGCCGAATCTACTGATGCCTGGGGAGCCAAATCGCCCTCCAAACGAGGGTTCTATGACTGGAACGGTGTCGATCCAGTCGAATATGCCAAACGAGTAAACGCCCCGTATTGGAAGTTCATCGATTGGGAGTTCCCTGAGCAGAATTGCACCTGGTAGACCCCAGAGTTCAGCGTGTGAGTAGATTCTGCGAGACGAACGCTGGCTTAGGCGAACGACTTGCTGAAACGACGGAGCCTTACGGCTGTCGCCTCGTTCACATCCTCGTAGCTCAACGCACCTGTGGGGCAAATCTCAACGCAAGCTGGATCGTAGCCGAAGCGCGTGCGGGCATAACATGCATCGCATTTCTGCATGGTGCCGTCGCGACCGAAACGGGGAATGCCGAACGGGCAAGCCATCGCACATGCATGGCAACCGATGCACAGCTCGCGACGAACGAAAACCGCTCCGCTGTCCGCGTCACGACGGAGCGCCCCTGCAGGACATGCGTCGAGACACTCCGCGTTATCGCAGTGCATGCAAGCCATCGAGATATGGACGATGCGCACTTCGCCGGCTTGTTTGCTCTCGACATGCGCGATATGGCGGTACATCAAGCCGTCGCCGACGATGTCGATGTCGTTCTGGTCCATGCAAGCAACTGTGCACGCATAGCATCCGACACATTTCTTCGAATCGAAGCACAGGGTCTTCCTAGTCATCGACGGCCCCCTTCCCCTCTCCATTGGCTGGCGCAATCCTGCACAACGACGAGCGATACCCTGGGAATCCAGAAATCGGATCGAGGTAGTCGCCATCAATCAAGTCGTTTGCATTTGCCTGGGGCCAGTCGTGGTACATGTGAACATCGCCCACGCGTACGAGGTTGGTCACATGGGCGCGGACGACAACCTTTCCCTTTGGCGTGGCGATCGTCATCCACGCGCCATCTCCTATGCCCGCGGCCGCAGCGTCTTCAGGATTGATGTCTGCATGCGGATCGGGACTCAGCGCTCTCGTCCACGGCAAGCGGAACGTGCGCGTGTGCTGGAACATCGGCAGACGTGCTCCGAGGTTCAAAACCAGGGGGTATTCGTCTGCCAAGTCAGGTCTTGAAATCGGGCTCATCGCTGGCTCGCGATACAACGGAAGAGCCTCGAGCCCTTCGCCCTCGAATTCCTCGAGCACGCTCGACACGAACTCGACCTTGCCTGACGGCGTCCTGAAGCCGTTATTCAGATATTTCCGCTCTGCTGGAGGCTTGGCGCTCGGCACCCACATGCCCTCGGGATGCTTGTCGAACTCCTCGACCGTCAAGCCGCTCGGTTCGACCATCCATTCGACACATGCCTCAATGCCTGCCTCGAGCAATTCGTCGCCGAGCGCCAAGCGTTTTGACAACTCCGAGAGGATGTCCACGTCGCTCCACGCCTCGCCGATCGGCTCAATCGCTGGCTGGGTGAACTGCACGTAACCCATGGGCCAACAGCGGATTTCGCGACGCTCGACCGAACTGCATGCAGGCAGGACGATATCGGCGTACTTCGCGCTGTCAGTGAGGAACAAATCAGCATCGACGATGAAGTCGAGCTTGCAGAGCTGGTCGATGAATTCCTGCGAACCAGGGAACATGCGGTAGTTCAAGCCGAGGGCGAAAAACGCCTTCAACGGATATGGTTGCCCCGTTTCGATCTGGCGGGGGATGTCGCACGCCTGCGCTTCGTTGCACAAACGCGTCCATACGGGAAAGCGCCTGGAGCCGATACGCTCTGGCAGCTCGGACAGCTTGCTCGCGCACGTGAACTCGCGCTCCCTCGTTGGAAATCCGCCAGGTTGGTGGACGAGCGACGGCGGGTTCATGCGATTGCCGCCCGCAATATCGAGATTGCCGGTCAGCGCTATGAGGCAGAAGACGGCGCGATAGTTCTGCACGCCGTTCGTGTGGTGCACGACGGGCGCAGCACTGAAATGCACGCAAGCAGGCTTCGCTTCCGCATACATCCTTGCCGCAGCACGGATATCGGCAGCGGACACACAGCAAATTTCGGCCGCCTTCTCGGGCGTCATGTCTGCCACGAGCTGCTTGTACTCGTCGAAACCACGCGTCCAATTCGCCACGAAATCCTTGTCGTACAGCCCCTCTTCGACGATGACGTGTCCAAACGCCAGGGCAAGTGCGCCATCGGTGCCGGGACGCAACTGCAGGAAAACGTCGGCACGTTGCGCCAGGTCGGTCACGCGGGGGTCGATGACGATCACCTTCACACCCGATTCGATCTTCTTGTCGATTCCCTTGAGGTTGAGGCTCTTCGTCGCCGAAGGATTGTGCGACCAGTACACGACACAGTTCGTGTTCTTAAAGTCAGGACCTGCAGGCGCTCCGTACGTGAGCTGCTGC
>CACZIP010000099.1 GCA_902781245.1 uncultured Coriobacteriaceae bacterium
AGAGCCTTTGCCACGTGAGGTTGGACGAACTTGTCGACGCTGCTGTTCAGGCTCGCAAGCTCGCGCACGATCGACGACGAGAGGTACATGTACTGCGGGGGCGACATGATGAAGACGGTTTCGATTGTGCGGTCGAGATCGTAATTCAGGGCAGCCATCTGGAATTCGTACTCGAAGTCGGTGATGGCTCGCAGGCCTTTCACCAGCACTTGGGCGTTCTGTTCGCGTGCGAAGTCGACGAGCAGTCCGTCGAATGGCTCGACACGCACATTGGGCAGATGCGCTGTGGCCTCGCGCGCAAGGGCCGTGCGCTCTTCGAGCGAGAAGAGGGGCTGCTTGCCTGCGGACGCGGCGACTGCAACGATGACCTCGTCCACCAGCTGCGATGCACGCGAAATGATGTCCAGATGGCCATACGTGATCGGGTCGAATGTGCCGGGTGTCACTGCTCGTTTCATGCTGTGCCTTTCTAGTGCTAGCCAAATAAATGTTTCTCTGTGGCTAGACTTCCAAGATTGTAATGCCTGTCTTGCCGTATTTCTTGCTGTTCAAAATCTCGAGGCCGGCAGCTTGCGCTGCTTCCTCAACCTGTTTGCGCGAGTCGAGTGCATGCTCGTAAACGACCACTGCACCCTTGTTGAATTGAGCGGTGAGTGCGAGCACGGTTGCTGGGTCGTACGCATAGGGCGGGTCGAAGAAAACCAGATCGAATGGTGCAGCTAAACCGGTGCCATCGGTCTTGAACACGTCGCGCCGGACGATCTGCGCTTTATCGGAGCCAAGGCCGCACGCTTCCAAATTGCGCTTCAGTGTGGAAGCTGCTTTGGAGTTCTGCTCGTAGAACACGGCACGCGCAGCTCCGCGTGAAAGCGCCTCGATGCCAAGCGCTCCCGAGCCAGCAAAAGCGTCGAGCACCGCAAGGCCTTCGAAACCTCCAAGCAGGCTGTACAGGGAGCTGAAAAGCGCTTCGCGGACACGGTCGGTCGTGGGCCTCGTATCGAGTCCATCAGGCGCGTTGATCGCACGTCCTTTCAGTGTTCCTGCAACAATTCGCATACGATCGTCGAAAACCTCTCCATCTTGAAGGTTGGTCCATTTGCTGTGCCGAAAGGGACGACGCCGCTTGTGAGGCGCTGTCTAAATAGTACATTGATAAGCCGAACTGCTGTAGGCGGAGTCCCTTTCGGCACAGCAAAAACTAACCACCGACTATTTCCTCGCTTGAGCGGTACACGACGCGTGCCTCGCGTGCAAGCGCCCGATATTGTTCGGATTCGAGCGTGGGGTCTTCCAAAAGAATCGCCTCGGCATCGGCGTGTGCGGCCTCGATGAGCCCGCCGTCGCGCACGACGTTGACGAGTTTTAAGAGCGAAGCGCCGTGTTGGCGGTTGCCCAGGATGTCACCTTCTCGGCGCAGCGAAAGGTCGTATGACGCGAGCTCGAAACCATCATCGGTTTGCTCCATCGCTGCAAGGCGGGTGAGCGCTACATCGCTCTTCGTTCCCGAAATGAGATGCATCTCGCCGGGCAAGTCTCCTCGTCCGACACGTCCGCGAAGCTGGTGAAGCTGCGAGAGGCCGAACCGGTCTGCGTCTTCGACGATCATGACGGTCGCATTGGGCACGTCGACACCGACCTCGATGACGGTAGTTGCCACGAGCACGCCGATCTCGCCGGCGCGGAAACGGTCCATGACTTCTTGCTTCTCGGCAGCGGGCAGTTTTCCGTGCACGAGCCCGACTTCGTGGTCGACGAAGACCTTCGACTGGAGGAACGACGCCTCGGCTTCCGCAGCGGTGGCATTCGCGCCCGTCATGTCGCGTTCGTCCTCGATGCTGATCGATGCGAACTCGTAGACGTCTTCCTCGTCGCCGTTGCCGCCTTTCTTGCTTTCGGGCTCTTCCCGTTTCTCGCCAACGAGCGGGCACACGACATAGACCTGCTCTCCGCGTGCAAGCGCTTCCTGTGCAGCATCGTAGGCGCGCCCCTTGTCAGCAAGGGTATGCACAACCGTTTTTCGCGGTGCCGCATTGCGCGGGCGCTGCTTGATATAGGAAAGCGACAAGTTGCCGAACAGCGCGAGTGCGAGCGTGCGGGGGATCGGCGTTGCCGTCAGGAACAGCGCATCGGGGCATTCGCCCTTGGCCAACAGCGCGGCGCGTTGCTCGACGCCAAATCGTTGCTGCTCGTCTATGACGCACAACGTGCAATTCGCGAACACGACGTCGTCTTCGAGGAGTGCATGGGTTCCGAACAGTACGCAGGTCGCGCCCGTTGCCACTCGCTCGATGATGTCATCGCGTTCATCGGCCGTCGTCGAGCCGGTGAGGATGTCCCAGCTGATGTTCGCCTTGTCAAGCAGCGGCCCAAGGCTGGTTGCATGCTGGCGTGCGAGGATCTCGGTTGGCGCCATGAACGCTGCCTGGCTGCCTGTATCGGCAGCTGCGGCCAACGCGAATGCGGCCACGATGGTCTTGCCGGTTCCGACGTCGCCAAGCAACATGTGGTTGGCGGCTTTGTCGGCAGCAAGGCGTGACAAGATGTCAGAGCGAGCCTGGAGTTGCTCGTCTGTCAGCTGGAAGGGCACGGCGGAGTCAAGTGCCTTTGCATGCGGCCCATCGATGACGTGTGCCGTAGGCGTGCGACCGTCGCTTCGCGCTTGCCCGTCTCGCATGAGCATGAGCTCGAGCAACAATACTTCCTCGTATGCCAGGCGGCGGCGCGCTTCGGCCTGCTCGGTCATGGCATGGGGGAAGTGGATGCAGGAAAGCGCGCTGTTGCGGCTCATGAGACGGTATTTCGTTCGCAACGCGAGCGGCAACGGGTCGATGACGCCGGCGACTTCGTCGAGCGCGTTCAGGACCAGTCGGCGCATCATGCCCTGCTTGATGGCGCCTGTCGAAGGATGCACGGGGATGATCATGCCGTGGAAGTCCTCGCCAGTGCCTTCGAGCGCTTCGATGTAGGGGTTCGTCATGCGCTTGAACCCATAGTTGAACTCGACTTTGCCGGACACGGCGACTGCCATGCCGCTTTTAAGCTGGTCGCCGAGCCATGGCTGGCGAAACGCCGTGATGATGAGCGTGCCTGTTGCGTCGACGATTGTCACCTCGGCAAGCGCGAGGCGGGGCTTGGGGCGCTTGACCTTGACCTCGTGCACCTGCGCCTTGATCGTGCAGTTTTCCCCGATGCGCGCTTGGGCGATGGTTTGCACGTGCGACATGTCGACGTAGCGGCGCGGATAGTTCGACACGAGGTCGCGCACGGTCGAAATGTCGAGCTTGCGAAGCGCTTGGGCTCGCTTGGGGCTGACCATGCGCACCGACGTGACAGGCGCGTCGAATGCGAGCGTCGCCGCCAGTCGATCGATGGGTCCGTTGTTGCGAGAATCTGTCATGCTGTCACTTTACCAGGAAACACGTCAAATAAGACGATTCCCTTGACTCGCTCGATTCTGCGCCCCATAGGAGCGGTGCGGTAGTAAAGTATGCCCATTACGCAATTCCCCATAGGAAGGCACGAAGTGAAAGATCCGCAAATCAAGCGTGTGTTCATGTCGGTGGTCGACAAAGCTGGCATCGACGTGTTTGCACGTGCGCTTTCCGAAGAATTCGGTGCTCAAATACTCTCGATGGGCGCCACGGCGCGTTTTCTAACCGAAGCGGGCGTACCCATCACCACGATCGACGATGTTGCGAAGCTCGCCGAGACGGTTGACATGGTGGTTGTGAACCTCGGCGTGTTCGACGAGACGGTCGCCGACGCCGCCGAGTTTGGTGCCGGGGTCGAAGCCATAGACATCGACGGCTCCTCTGTGCTGCGCAGCGCTGCAAAGAATCACGAGTCGGTCACTGTTGTCACCGACCCCGAGAGCTACGAATTGATACTTGCCGAGATGCGCGAGAACGAAGGCGCAACAACGTTTACGACCCGTCGCAGGTTGGCGCTTGACGCCTTCCGTGTCATGGGTGCCTACGACACTGCTGTTTCCATCTGGCTTGCCGGCAAGCTCGATGGGGTGGAGCAGTTTCCCGAGAAGATGAACATCCAGCTGTTCAAGCAGCAGGACTTGCGCTACGGGGAGAATCCGCACCAGACTGCTGCTTTCTACCGTCGCTCCACGGCGACCGCGCATTCGCTGGCGAATGCCAAGCAGCTCAACGGCAAGCCGCTCTCTTACAACAACTTGCTCGATACCGATGCATGTTGGGCAATCATGCGCGAGTTTACCGACGAGCCCGTCGTGATCATCATGAAACATCAAAACCCCTGCGGCTCTGCGAGCGGTTCCACGATCGTCGAGGCGTTCGACCGTGCATTCGCATGCGACACGAAAAGCGCGTTCGGCGGCATCGTTGCAGCCAACCGCATCGTCACCGCAGAGGTGATCGAACACATCAACGAGAACGAGCTGTTCCTCGAGGTGATCATCGCACCTGGTTTTGAAGAGGGCGCGCTCGAGCTGTTGCATGAAAAGCCGAACCTGCGCGTTTTGGCTACGGGTGGCATCGACGCTCCGGCCTTCAATCTGGAGTTCCGTTCGATTGACGGCGGCATGATCGTTCAGGACGTCGATATCGTGGCCGAGGAGCCTGAAGCCTTTATGGTGCCGACGAAGCGCAAGCCCACCGCCAAGGAGATGGATGACTTGCTGTTCGCTTGGAAAGTGGTCAAGGGCATGAGGTCGAACGCCGTCCTCGTTGCCAAAGACCATGCCGGTATCGGTGTTGGTCCTGGTCAGCCCAACAGCGTCGATTCGTGCGCAATCGCATGCACGCGCGCAGGCGATGCTTGCAAGGGCGCCGTTGCTGCGTCGGATGCGTTCTTCCCGTTCAAAGACAACGTCAGCACGTTGGCGTCGTTCGGCATCACGGCCATCATCCAGCCCGGTGGCTCTATTCGCGACGAGGAGAGCATCGAGCTGTGCGACGAGCTGGGCATCGCCATGGTGTTCACGGGCTACCGTCACTTCCGCCATTAACGCGAGCAAGTTTGAAGCTGTGTTCGATGAGCCGTCGGGGTCGCCTCGACGGCTCATTTTTATGGTGGAACGGCGAACAATTATTTTTTTCTCACATGTGCTTTTATTTATGCTAATATTTCACCCGCTGTCGAACAGCATCGGCGCGTGGCTCAGCTTGGTAGAGCGCTGCGTTCGGGACGCAGAGGTCGCTGGTTCAAATCCAGTCGCGCCGACCATCGAAGTTGAAAGGGATGTTTCGTTTGGATCCATCCCTTTTTTCTTAGGAACGAGCCTGCAGAACCGCGAAAGCGGTGAAAGCGAGGAGGACAACAATGAAGTTTCTAGGTCTGGGTATTCCCGAGCTCGTCATCATTTTGGTTGTCGTGCTCATCATCTTCGGGCCCAAGAACCTTCCGAAGCTCGGCAATGCGCTGGGCAAGGGCATCAAGGGCTTGCGCAAGGGCGTCGAATCCGGCAAGGAGAAAATCGACGAGAAATTCGACGAATCCGAAGCCGAGAAGGCCGAGCAGAAGGCCGCCGAGGAAGCTGAGAAGACCGAAGTTGAAGCTGAAGCTGCCGAGGTTGTCGAAGAGGTCGAGGCTGAAGCCGAAGAGCTGGCAGCCGACGCCGCTGACGCCGCCGATGCTGCCGCAGAGCCCGTCAAGAAGACCGTCAAAGTCAAGCGCGTCGTCAAAGCGCAATCCGACGAGGCGGCCGAGTAACAACTGCACGTCGGACGACCCTGAAACCATGCGCGCGAGCGCGCTTCGAAAAAACGAAGGATAGGACATCATGGCAAACGACAATTTCATCCTCACGCCCGAAGGGCGTGCAAAGCTCGAGGAAGAACTGCAGTACCTCGAGACTGAGAAACGTGCCGAGATCGGCGAGCGCATCAAGGTTGCCCGCGAGTTCGGAGACATCTCCGAGAACTCCGAGTACGACGACGCCAAGAACGAGCAGGGCATGGTCGAGGCGCGTATCGCCGAAATCACGCACATCCTGTCCGAAGCGACGGTTGTCAACACCCCAAAGCGTTCGAACAAAGTCAACATCGGCTCAACCGTCACGGTTGACATGAGCGGTCGTGAGCGCGTGTTTACCATCGTTGGCGGTGCTGAAAGCGACGTGGCCAATGGCAAGATCTCGAACGAGTCGCCGGTCGGCAGCGCGCTCATCGGTCACAAGAAGGGCGATCACATCGAGACCACCGGCCCCACTGGCCGTAAGATCGAGATGGACATCATCAAAATCGAGCACTAGCGAGTAGTGCAGGTTGAACGGAATGGGAAAGGCCTGACGAACCGTCGGGCTTTTCTTGAATAAGGGAGAGTTTCATGGCAGAGGAAATCAAAGAAGTGCAGGAGATCGAGGACGACCCGATCGAGGTGCGCAAGGCCAAGCGTGCGGCCATGATCGAGGCGGGCGAGAACCCCTATGGCCACGCCTTCGACTATACGCACCATGCGTCCGATATCGAGGCGGGTTATTCCCAGCTCGAGGATGGCGAGTCGACCGAGGATGCCGTGCGTTTTGCAGGCCGTATCATCGCCAAGCGTGTTCAGGGCAAGGTCAGCTTCATGACCGTGCGCGACACGACGGGCGAGATCCAGCTGTTCTGCCGCATCAACACGCTGGGCGAGGAAGCCTATGCTGCATTGAAGGACCTCGATATCGGTGACTGGATCGGCGTGTGGGGCACCATCATGAAGACCCGCCGCGGCCAGCTCTCGATTGCCGTCGAGCGCTTCGAGCTGCTCTCGAAGTCGCTGCGTCCCCTTCCCGAGAAGTTCCATGGCCTGGCTGACAAAGAGATCCGCTACCGCCAGCGTTATGTCGACCTGATTGCCAATCCCGAGGTCAAGGACGTCTTCGAGAAACGCAGCAAGATCGTGTCGGCCATCCGCCGCTACATGGAGGACGAGCTGGGCTACTTCGAAGTCGAGACGCCGTTTCTCCAGGCAATCATGGGCGGCGCCAACGCCAAACCGTTCGTGACGCATCTGAACGCGCTCGACCGCGATTACTACCTGCGCATCGCCACCGAGCTGCCGCTGAAGCGTCTGCTCGTGGGTGGCTTCGAGCGCGTGTTCGAGCTCGGACGCATCTTCCGCAACGAGGGCATGGACCAGACGCACAACCCCGAGTTCACCACCATGGAAGCATACTGCGCCTTCAGCGATCTGGAGGGCATGATGGAGCTGGCCGAGGGCGTCATTCAGGCAGCCGCCATGGCAGCATGCGGCACGCTGCAGGT
>CACZIP010000100.1 GCA_902781245.1 uncultured Coriobacteriaceae bacterium
CAAGCCGCGACCACCGAGGGAGTGCTCCGCATCATCCAGTCCATCCCCTCGAAGCGCGCCGAGCCGTTCAAGCAGTGGCTCGCGCAGGTCGGAGCGGAGCGCATCCAGGAAACCATCGACCCCGAGCTCGCCATGCAGCGCGCCATGGATACCTACGCCAAGAAGGGCTATTCGGAGGGATGGGTTCGCCAGCGCCTCTTGTCGATCGACATCCGCAAGGAGCTTACGAGCGAATGGCAGCAGCGCGGCGTTCGCAAAGGCAGCGAGTTCGCCATCCTCACCGACGAGATTTCCCGCGCATGGAGCGGCATGAGCACGCGCGAATACAAGGACTTCAAGGGTCTTACGAACGAAAACCTGCGCGACAACATGAGCAATACCGAGCTGGTGCTTAACATGCTCGCGGAAACCACCACGACAGAGATTTCGAGAGCTGAGGAGCCGATTAGTTTCGAGGAAAACTGCGATGTTGCCCGCAGGGGCGGAACGATCGCCGGCAACGCGCGTAAGCAAATCGAAGCGGAAACGGGTCGTCCTGTAATCACCTCGATGAATGCGCTCGACTTCGCGCAGGTTATCGCCGGCGTTTTGCAGGACATCAATCCTGAAGATGAAGCCTGATAGGGGGCGGATGAACGGGGGACGGAGGTCCGCTCACGCTTGCGGAAACGGGATGATCTTGCACGTGCGCCTGTGCGGCGGCATCCAGTCGTAGGGCACCTGCGCTGCTTGTGGGGCGGTCACCATGTGGGAATAATGGCACTTCGGGCAGTGGTCGAAAGCGCAGTTCGGATTGAGAGCGGTCGGTTCTACCATGAGGGCCGCTTTGTGGCATTTGGGGCAGATCCGCTTCTGTTTGGCGCGGCTTCGGAAGTACGGGATCATGTCCTCGACTGTGAAATAGCGGCGTTCGGAGTTTGGCCAATCGTGCATAGTGCACCGTCCTTTCATCGATGTTGGCGGGACCACCTTGCCATCTAGCAGGTTGGTGCCGGGGTCGTGGAGCCAACTCTCTAACCCGGCTCTGGATGAATGCAGTTCACATTGTAAATCGAATTTGGCGCGTATGGTAAACCGTTCAAACTTGTTGTTTGTTTCTCAGAAACATCCTCGGCTGACAGGATGAGGCGGCACATGCCGAAGACCTCGTTGGGCTGAGTTGGCAATGCTTGCGTGTCGCCAGGTTACAAACTGGGCTCGCTGTCTTCTATTGCAGGTAAAATGCGTAAGCGATAAGCGAATCGGCCTCAGGAATTGCTCCGGGAGACAAGGATTGCGCTATGCCCAATAAAATGTTTCAGGTGTCAACGCTGCATGCTCTCGTTGCCGGCTACACGCGCGGTGTGATCACCGTGCAAGAACTGGAAAGCCGAGGCAACGTCGGGCTGGGAACCTTCGAGGGCGTGGACGGCGAGATGATCTTGCTCGACGGCGTGTGCTACCGCGCCCGCCAGGACGGAAGCGTCGTGAGGCCTGCGCCGGACACTGGCGTGCCGTTCGCCTCCGTTGCCTCGGTAGAAGGCGGCACCGCGTTCGAGTTGGAGGAGGCATGCGGCATCGACGCCCTCAAGCTCGAGCTCACCAACAAGGTCGACGAGGCCTTCGCTCTGAACAGCATGCATGTCGTGATCGTGAGCGGTACCTTCGATAGCGTTTCCGCACGCTCGGAATCTGCGTACCATGCAGACCACGTCACCCTGAAGGACATGCTCGCGACAACGCAGAGGGAGTTCGTCTTCGAGAAGCTGGACGGCACGCTCGTGTGTGTATACCACCCGGATTTCATGGACGGCATCAACGCCCCTGGCTGGCACGTGCATTTCCTGTCGGCGGACCGGACGCGGGGAGGCCACGTCTTCGATCTGTCCCTGGTCCGCGGTCACGCCGTGATGCACAGAATTGACCGCATCGAGGTACAGCTGCCAGACACGCTTGCTTTCGACACGTATTCCTTGAAGGAGACTTCGCAAGAAGAGATTGCCGAAGTCGAGCAAGGAGGTGCGGACGAACAGCGATAGCGGCTGCCCGTCCTAGAGCAGGTAGGCCAATGCCGTGATAATGGAGCGCGGCTGAATCGCGATAACAGTTGCGCCGTCTTAGAGCAAATAAGCTACTGCAGTGATAATTATCGACGGTATGATGACAAACACTCATATGTTCATCGAGGCGTCAAGTGGCAAAAGCGGCCATCCCCCGGTTAGCTAATCCGGGGAATGGCCTCATCGAATCCTCTTGAGGCTGGACATGTAGCATGCCCATCTTCAAAGCCGTGGCTCTTCATGTTCGGACGCTCGTAGGAGTTCAGTCTCAGATTCGCGGATACGGCCTCGCCGCCACGCACTTCGGTCTGTCTGATGCCGGGCAGTGTCGCTTCTCCTTTTCAAACAGGTAGTCTGCGTGCGCGCATCCGGGCGCACTGTTTGTTCGCGAGTTACCCGTGCCCTTCCGAGTCCGGCCCCAAGATGGATGGGATGTCCCTATTCCGCGGCAACGGCCGCAGCCGTCACACGGCCTGCTCGGCTTGGACCTGCAGCCCTATCACCCATATCCAGCGGGCAAGCTCGCTGACGACCGCAACGCGCGCCTTGTTGGGCGTCTTGCCGAGGTCGTCGCGAAGGTGACGGTACCGCTTGCGGAGCCGCTCGTTGGCCTTTCCGGCGATGGCGAGAACCTCGGCCGAGGCCGGATGGCCCTTCACCGCCTTATCCGCGGCCCGCCACCGGTCGATGCCGCAACACCCCTCCACCAATCCCATGCGCAGGTGCGTGCTCCCGGCCTTGGTGATGCCGCCATGGGACTCCCTCGGCCCGCTCGAGCTGTTCGTGGGGACGGTGCCGACCCAGCAGGAAACCTTGCGACCGCTCGCGAACCGGGAGAAGTCGCCGAACTCGGCGCATGCCAGGAAGGCGCTGCAGACGTCGACGCCCTTCAGGTGGACGAGGGCGTCGACGTAGGGTTTCCACCTGGGCTCTTCCGCCCGGGCGCGCACCAGCCCATCCATCTCGGCCAGCTCCTCCTCCGCGCGCTTCACGGCGCGCTTGTAGTGCTCGAGAGCGGCCTGGGCGCTGGGATCGGGCAGCGCAATCTTGTCGAGCCACTTGCGGTAGTCGCCGCGCCACGCCTTCTTCAGCTTGCCCGTGGGCGTCTTCTCGTTCCAGACGAAGTGGTAGCGCAGCAGCAGCGACGACACCTTCTGTTTGGCGGATTTCACCGCCTTGACCGCATCCTGCCTGGCCCGCGCCAGGTCGCGCGCGGCCTCCGTCTCCACGTCGGGAAGCCATACGGTCGAGCAGTCGGACAGCGGGTTCATGATCTCGCGGAGGATCACCTTCGCGTCGAGCTTGTCACATTTCCCCTGCTTGTCCTTAGCGGATCGCGGCAGCGTCGATATCGCTATCACGTCGCAATCGTCCCCGAGCTCGCGGAGCTCCCGGGCGAGCCAGAAGCCCGTGCACCCGGATTCGTACGCGCTGTACACCGGCTGGGGAAGCGACGCCATCCATTCGTGAACCTCGGCAGAAGAGGGGCCGTCGACGAACAGCCTGGCGTAGAGCTCTCCTGTCTCCTTGCACATCCCCTTGCACATAATCGAGCGAGCGTGTACGTCCATGCCTACGTAAGTCGTATAATCGTTCATCGGGAAGCCCTCTCTCTTGTTTGTGGCTCTGGCGGCCAGGTTTGTAGAAGCAACCCGATGCTAACCCACGTTGCCCGGAAGAGGGCTCATTGATCAACAAGCAGGGCTTCCCATTCTTGGTGACGCCAGCCTCGATGAACATATCGTCTGCGAACAGCACAAACAGGATGAAGCAGCCTGATTCGGTGCAACCACCGCCAGAGTGGTACCCGCCACCTCCATCGTAATCTCGGTCGGCTTCCGAAGCCTCGAGCCACAACATGGCATTCGAGAGGTCCTTTCCGTAGTTGTCATCGAACAGCGCCATAGCAGATTTGCTTGCTCCCAGTTCATCTTTCTTCACGTGTATGGTACCGCGAAGTCAAGTGATTGCGTGGTGCGTTAATGGGACATACCAGCAAGATGGGGCTGCTGTTCGTTCCCGCGAAAGGAAATGATTTCGCTCGCTGTTTCGCAGCGTCCAGAGGGGATGTACGAGGTGCATTTCGAGCACGCACGGGTCCAAATGGGCAAGAATGATGCGTTTGCGCAAAAATCGAAGTCGGATTTGACAAAATGTAACAGATTTAACGTTTTTTGGCGCAAAATCGGGTGTCTTTGCTGATCGTCGAAAACGTTTCCCCAGGTCGCAAGAAGTCGCAATAATTGCATCTCATTGCTCGCGGCTCAAATCGGTGCCAATTTAGCCGTTTTCGCACTAAATCTGTTACATTTTGTCAAATCCGACTTCGATTTTTGCGCAAACTGCTTTTTGGCGCGCTATGGCGAGGTTTCAAGGACATTGGAGAGCTGACATGCAGCATTTGACATTTGTTTTCTGCCACGGCCTCAACGGTTGGGGGCAATACGACGAGCAGTACAAGAAGTCGTCTTACTGGGGAGGGCAGTCCGGCAACGTGGCTGAGAAGCTGCGCGACCTGGGCTATGACACTTGCGAGGCAAGCGTTGCCCCTCAAGGGAGCGCTTGGGACCGTGCATGCGAGCTGTATGCTCAGATTGCCGGTGTGCGAGTCGACTACGGAGAGGCGCATAGCAAGGAGTACCGGCACGACCGCTTCGGGCGCGACTTTTCGGGCGAGCCGCTCATCCCTATTTGGAACGACAACACACGGCTCGTTCTGATCGGGCATTCGTTCGGCGGAGCGACGATTCGCTTGCTCAGCGAGCTGCTCGCCAACGGATGGGAGGAAGAGCGCGCCATGACGCCAGCGGGGGAGCGCTCGGCGCTGTTCGAGGGCGGCATGGCTGAGCGCATTTTTGCCATTGTGACACTTGCCGCACCCACCAACGGGACCACGGCATACGACATGGTGTTCGACCCGAATTTTGACACCAAGAAAGTGAAGCTGCCTTTGAAGTACCGGCTGCTCGACCGTTTGGTGGTAGCGCGGACGAAGATCAAGATGGATGGCAGGGACGTCCGCGACTGGGCAAGTTGGGATATGCAACTGGACAACGCCCAAGCGCTGAACCAGCGCATATCCACGCTGCCGCACGTCTACTACCTGTCAGTTGCTGCCGACTCGACGGAGCATGAAGACGACGGCACGTGCACGCCCGACCTCGAAGAGACCGATCCGCTCTTCGTGAAGAAGTCGACGCTCATGGGGAGGTACAGCGGGACGACCAAGAACGGCTGCGTGGTGGATGATGCCTGGCACGCAAACGATGGCCTCGTGAACACCATCTCTGCGCGTGCTCCGTTCGGTGCGCCCCAAAAGCCGTTCGATCGGTCCGACATCCAGCGTGGCGTCTGGAACGTCTTGCCCGACCGCCATGCCGATCACGGCTTCTTCCAAGGTGGCTTCATGAAGAAGAGCGACCCGTTCCAGTTCTACCTGGACCTCGTCAAGCTTCTGTCGAGTTTGAAATAACGGGTCTTGCTTCCAGCTGCCGGTTTCGTAGCGAAGGATAGGGCGTCTTGTTCCCAACCCCTTGGTTTCTAGCGAAGGAGTTGGCCATCTTATTCCCAACTTGCCGATTCCTAGCAAAGAATGAGTCTCATGTTAGGTTTCTTGGGGGTGGGAACGATTTTGCATGTTTGGGTCTAAAGCTCCTCAATTTGTCAAACCTATGAACTGGGGTTTTGCGAAAAAGGTTCAGCAATAATCTCGCGAGGAAGCAAAAAGTTGTTCCCAACATCCTAATTTCTAGCGAGGGAATCGAATAGCTTGTTCTCAACCCCTCGGTTCCTAGCAAAGGCTAGGGCGCCTCGTTCCCAACCTTTCGATTTCCGGCAAGGAACCCACCATCTTGTCCCCAAAAACTCTGAGAAGGATGAAGAAGCTATTCGCGCGTACAATAAGAAGACGAACGCATGAAAGGTGGTCCCGCGTGATGAAGGCTCTGTCCCATTCAGATGCATATCAGGTGCTGCTTTTGCAGGCCGCTGACGAGGGGCGGGGCCCCGCGCTGTTCGGGGAGAGTGTCGAGCGCGCGCGAGATGCGGTGTTGCCTTTCCTGGTGGGTGAAAAATTCCCCAGCATCTATCTCGAGCATCCGCTCGTGGGCGACCCGTTTCTCGATGTCACCGTGCTATATGGCCAAGCCGAACGCGGCACGCGCATTTCGTCGGCGGTGGCGGGGGATCATGGCGAGATGTTCGATTGGTTCTCCGAAGCGGGAAAGCAGCACAATGATATTAACTGCGGTTTCGAGCTCGATACCAAAGAGGATGCGCTGCCTACTGCAGCTATTCATTTCCAACCTCGAGCGCACATCGAGCTCGTGCGGCCGTTCTGCGAAATCGTGGGCGAGCCCGAGCGTGCGGATCTCTACCTCGATTTGGCTGCTCGCATGCCGCAAGGTTGGCCGCTGTCGTTCTTCGGCATGTTCAGGGGGCGGCCCGGTTCGCCTTTGCGCGTTTGCGGCTACCTCGCGGATGCTGAGAAGTTAGCATGTGCGCAAGATCCCGGTCATTTGGTTCCGGTTTTCGATTCGATTGGCTTTCATGCATACAACGACGCGATGCTCGAGCAGGTCTCGGCATTGATGGCGGCGGCTCCCGGCACGCTAGATTTCCAGTTCGACGTTTACCCCGATGGGAAATTGGGCAACATCTTCGCCATAGACGCCCAATTCGGCATCGAGAAGCCCGAAGCTGTGCGCGTCACCTTCGAGTCGGGCCCGGGTGCGGATGTCATGGGGTTGCTCGAAGAATGGGGCGCAGCCGATGGGCGGTGGAAGATGGCGATCGAATCGGCATTCGCGCGGGGTCTTCCCATCGAGCTTGATGATGGCAAGATTGGAAAGTTCGCTTTCACGATCATGCCCCATTGGGCAAAGGCCCGTTGGAAGGGTGGGGTTGTGCAACCCGCCAAGCTGTACCACATAGCCAGCGCCGCCGTGCTGAGTTAGCTGCACCATTTGGCGGGTGCCGCCGTGCTAAGTTAGCTGTAGCAGGAGATGGGCTTGGCATTCGCGCCACGCTTCCAGCAGAATTCGACATACCCGGGTGCGCGAACGCTGACTCCGTCTCCTGTTTATCCGAAAAGATGGGACAAACATGGTTCTGATAGCGTATCGTTAATAGAAACGAAGCGCAGGAGCAAA